>NZ_JAWDJM010000018.1:0-7870 GCF_032465715.1 Paraclostridium sp. MRS3W1
GTTATATGTTGTTCCAATTATACAAAAAAATATAACTGATTTATATTCATTTATGCCTCATAATATAAATGAAATCGAGGATTTAATAAATTCTATACTTTCAACATTTAAAATAAGCACTAAAAATCCTGAGTCTACACTACAAATAAAAGAGTTTATTACAAATTCTATAATCCCTACTATGACATCAATTGCAGGAGTTCTTAGTCAAACATTACTAGAACTTATAGGCTTAGTAGTAACTTACACAGTAAATATATTCTTAGGAATTGTAATTTCTATTTATTTCTTAATTTCTAAAGAAAAAACAATTCAAATAGTTAATGACTTATGCGAATGTTTATTTGGTAAATTCTATTTAAAAGCAAAAGAATTTGGTAAAATACTTGATAAAAATATTGGGTCTTATATAATTGCTAAATTTATAGACTCTTTGATATATGGAACATTTTGTACTATAATCTTAGTTTTATTAAAATCTCATTATCCCGTATTTGTCGGAATAATAATTGGTATCACAAATATGATTCCATTCTTTGGACCAATTATAGGTACTGTAGTTGCTGTATTTATAAACCTATTCTTCTCATTTAACAAAGCACTTTGGGTTTTAGTTGTAATGGTAGTTGTTCAACAATTAGAAAGTGCTATATTAGAGCCTCATTTTGTAGGAAAACAAGTTGGAGTTCCACCTGTTCTTACAATACTAGCTGTTACACTTGCTGGTAATTATACAGGATTTATCGGAATGATGTTGTCAGTTCCTATAATGGGAGTAATCATCATATACGTTAATAGATATATGGCTAATAAAAAACAACCTCAAAAATTATCAAAAACAGACTAGAGTTTAACTCTAGTCTATTTTTGTAAGTTAATATTATAAGATGTTCCGATTTTTCTATAGCTTTGACTTGAATCACTTATTATAACTGTAGTTTGCTTTGGAACTTGATCAAACAACCACTTTATATCACTATTATGCATTCTAACACATCCAGCTGATACACTCTTGCCTATACTACTTTCACTATTATTTCCGTGTATAGCATAAGTAGTTCCATAAGTGCTACCTACTTGAAGTCCTAACCATCTATTTCCTAAAGGATTTCTAGGATCTCCACCTTTTATATTGTCTTTATAATAAGGTCTGTTTACAATTTTATTTACTATCTTAAATTTTCCCTTTGGTGTAGGTGTTGATTTTTTCCCTGTGGCTACATTAAATTCTTTAACTAAAATTCCATCTTTATAATACGCCATAGTATTATTAGATGTTTTTATTATTATAAAATCTCCCTTTGATAAATTTTGATTGTTATTATTTGATGTTACATTATTATCATTTGTATTATTTACTTGTACTAAAAAATCTCCACTACACCACCCATAACTATTTTTATATTTTATCTTGTACCATATTCCACTTTTATCTATAGTATCAATAACAACTTCTCTTTTTAAGCTTCCTATTTTCTTATAATTTGTACCTGGTCCACTTCTTATATTTAATGAACTTGCATTTACCTTCATCTTATTAATTGTATTTTGAGCTATAGTATACTTAGTGTTTTTTTCATTGGATTTATAGCTGTTAGCAGCTACATAGGTAGTGTTTCCAGCTACCATGAGTACGCACACAATAAAAGCTACAAATTTTTTTATGATACTCACTCCCTTTAAGTTTTTTCTTCCTATATATCATATAAAATTTGCTTTGTAATGGTGTGTTAAAAAATATATCATTTCCGTAACAACTTAGTTTAATACTTATTTATATTTATTATTTTCTATATAGCATATCAAGGTGAGGAATATCATCTTCTAAATATATATCCGATACTTCTTTAAATCCTAAGCTCTTATAAAACTCTACTAAATATGCTTGAGCTGATATTTTTATTTCAGTTTCATTTAGCTCATTTTCTATATACTCTATAGCTTTTAACATAATTTCTTTTGCTAGACCCTTCCCTCTATATTCTTTGCTTGTTAATACTCTACCTATAGAAGCTTCTTCAAACGAAATTCCTTTTTCTAAAATTCTTACATATGCTGCAATTTTGCCATTTTCTTTAGCAAATAAATGATATGAATTTTTATCTTTAAAATCTATATCTTGATATGGACACTTTTGCTCTACCACAAATACTTCTACTCTAGCACTTAATATCTCATACAATTCATCTACAGTTAATTCCTCATATTTTTTTAATTTCCATTTCATATAACTGCCTCCTCTATTTGTTTGTATAGTCTCTTTTATTTCCTTTTTTTACATACTCCCAATCTTTTTCTATATTCTTTCTCATTCTTTCTAATAAATTAAATAGGATATCTACTTCTTCTTCACTAAACCCATTTAATGAATTCTCTGTAGATAATTCCTCTTCACTTTTTAAAATTAAATGTATTTGACTAGCTTTTTCTGATGGATATAGCTCATATGCTCTTTTATCTTTTTCATTATGTCTTTTAATAACGTACTCTTTTTCAACTAATTTTTTAATAGCTTTTGCAGTTGTTGTCCTATCTACATTTAATAAATTAGATAAAACTTCTTGATTAATACCTGGATTTTCACATATTCTTACTAGAAACAAGTACTGTCCTTTTTCTAGTCCTATTTCTCTAAACTCTACATCACTTATTGTTTGTAGACATCTTGCAATTTTACCTATTTCTCTAAGAATTAAATAACTCATTTAATTCCTCCTTTAAAATACTTGAACTTTCACCTATTTTAAATTTATCATAAAGTACTTGAACTTTCAAGTATTTATACATAAATAAAGGTAGAATCTTTTAAAGATTCTACCTTTATTTTATATATATGAAATACTAACTTAATGCCTATGCTAATTCTTTATTTTCATTTCTTAATTTTTTAGCTTTTCTAGCAAATAATATAGTGAATACTATAGCAACTCCAATACCTATTGCATTAGATACTCCAGCATGTAATCTAAATCCTTCTGGTGCTTGCATTATATATGCAAATGTTACAGCTGTCATGAATATAGCAGGTATAGTACTTATAAAATGATTTTTATTATGTTTTGCTAAGTATGCTGATCCTGTCCATAACATTATCATAGCTAATGTTTGATTAGCCCAAGAGAAGTATCTCCATATTATATTGAAATCTATGAAAGTAAGTGCTATACCTATTACAAATAATGGTATAGATATCATAAATCTATTTTTTATACTACTTTGATCTATCTTCATTGCATCTGCTATTGTAAGTCTTGCACTTCTAAATGCTGTATCTCCACTAGTTATAGGACAAACTACAACTCCTAATATTGCAAGACCTCCACCTATTGGTCCCATTAAAGTATTTGATATAACATTTACAACTGTAGCTGGTCCACCTTGAGATAATATAACATCTAATTGAGGAACTCCTCCAAAGAATGTCATAGCTGCTGCTGCCCATATTAAAGCTATTATCCCTTCTGCAACCATTGAACCATAGAATACTCTTCTAGCTTCACTTTCTTTTTCAACACATCTTGCCATCATAGGAGATTGTGTTGCATGGAACCCAGATATTGCTCCACATGCTATTGTTATAAATAAGAATGGGAATAATGGTTGTCCTTGTGGATGTAAATTGTGAAGTGCTATATTTGGTATATCATACCCCTTAAATATTAACCCTCCTGCAACTCCAACAGCCATTATTAAAAGTGCTGCTCCAAATACTGGATATATCTTTCCTATAACTGCATCTACTGGTAAAACAGTGGCAGCGATATAGTATATTACTATTACAACAACCCATATCTTAGCATCTATTGATGTTAAAGTTGTTAAAAGTGCTGCTGGTCCTGTCATAAATACAGTACCAACTAATATTAAAAGTACAACTGTAAATACTCTCATTAAGTTTTTAGTTGAATTTCCTAAGTATTTTCCAACTAACTCAGAAGCTGAATCACCTCTGTTTTTCATTGATAAATATCCAGATAAGAAGTCATGAACTCCTCCTGCAAATATTGTTCCAAACACTATCCATAAAAATGCTGCTGGTCCAAATAAAGCACCTTGTATTGCTCCAAATATAGGTCCAAGTCCTGCTATATTTAAGAATTGTATAAGGAATATTTTTTTCCATTTCATTGGAATGTAATCTACACCATCTTCAAGTGTAGTTGCTGGCGTTTTGATGCTATCATCAATGCCAAACGTTCTTTCTACAAATTTACCATAAGTATAATACCCAATTATAAGTAACGCTATTGATCCTAAAAAACTTATCACATCAATCGCTCCTTCCCTAAAAGTTAATAAAAATTCGCTTTGCTCATGTGGCTATAATTTTTTTAAGCTTAAAAAAATGATGTTAAGAATTTCTTTTCTTAACATCATTATATATTGCTTTATGTTTTAATTTGTCGATTAACGAGTAAAACGTTATTTTATATTCATGAAATGCATTTTTTATGTAATGAAATGCATTTCATGTATAAATTTAAATTATAATTCATTTGAAATTTGTTTAGATAGTTTCTTAGAATTTATTATATTTTCTTTTAATTCTAAAACATCTACTAAAACTAATTGGCTAAACTTATCCGATCTTTTATTAAAGCACTTAATTATATCCTCTTTAGAATTTTCTCTATGCATTAGCTTATCTACGTCATAAACTAGATCCATTACACCTGTATTATTTTTACTAAATCTTCTAAAATTATTTACTAAAAATCTAATGTCATTCATAAACATTCGTTGATTGTATAAAAAGTCATCAATACTATTTGATAAAAGTGTTAAGTTGTTTGTATCTATTTTTTTGTTTATTAAGTTGTTAACAAATAGCATCTCTTTTACATCTTCGTCTATTTTTAGATCTAATCTACCTAATTCATATAATTTTGAAAGTACTTTTTCATTTATCATTATAGATTTTTCAATATCTTTTTTAGTTATATCTCTCATTTTGTAAGGTAATATAACCTTATTTGCATATAATGCAATTATAGTACCTATAACAACAAATACTATTCTGTTTATAGATATCATCTCTAAACTACTAGTCATAGCTGCTGCACCTAAAGCAGAAATTGTTGTACATATCATTTGATCTTTATATCTAGTTTGGAAGTTACTAATATACCCAACTACAAGTATAACTAATACTCTAGCTGAATTATCTTTTATTAAGTAAAATAAAATTTCAAAAATTACCAACCCTATTACAGTACCTACGAGTCTATCTTTACTTTTGACTTGACTAGCTTCAAGATAAGGTTGAACTATAGACGATAAACTAAAAACTAACCATTTTCCATATTCGATGTTAAAAATACTAACTATAAAAACACCTATACTTGTAACAATAGCTCCTCTTAATGCAAAAGTAAACTTAAGAGAATCCTTACTCATATTGTTTTTTAAATCATTTACTCTATCCAATAAATCCGTAACAAAATAATTTTCCTTAATTTTATCTATTTTTTTATCCCTTGAATCTTTTAAATCATAACTTAATAAATCTGCTGCATCTTTAAGTTCATATATTAAATAATAATTTGGTTCTATTTTATCTGTATCTTCAGCATAATCACTTAGTTTATTTATTAATTCGTCTATGCTTAAATTTTCATTTGTAAAATTATCAATTTCTACTAATAAGTTCTTTACTTCATTTAATGTTTCAAAATAACCTTCATTATCATTTCTATCATCTTTAATTTTATCAATTGTTAAGTTAATACTTTCTAAAAATCTACTTATAAATAAACTTTGCATAATTTCAATAGGTAAGTTTATATCTTTATCTATTCTTTTATACATCTCAGATACTAAGTCTCTTATTCCTATGTATGTTTTTTTGTTTAACTCATTTATAAAATCTAAATTTTTATTTTCTAATATACAGTTGATTTCCTCACCTATGTATTCTACAGAACTCTTTATTGTTTTTTTAGATTGTGTTTTAAGCTTATTTTTATTAGCTATCATCTGAATTGCCATTATTGCTAATCCACAAAATGCAAGAGCTACTATTCTAGTTGGTAACTCTTTTATATCAACAGGACTGTATAACATAAATAAATACCCTAATGTAAATGCTACATAAGTAGGCTTTTTCGTATTATATGTAAAGTTATATAAAACTGTAAATATTAATATAAAAGTTATAATTAATGCTAAAATTGAATTATTTGCTGCTAGAAAAGCTCCTACACCTAATACGACCTCTAAACCTACAAAATACACTGTGTTTCTTAGTGGGTTTATAGTATAATCTGTTCCTAGTAATGATAAAGCAGCTGTAATTCCTGCTACTCCAACCAATGTATTTTCATCTCCAAAAATACTTTTAAAACCTATAATTGCTGCTACTATAACTACAAACATTATGGTAGTAGATAAGATTTTTTTCTTCTCCATAATAAATCTCCTTTGATGTTTATCAAAATTTTCTATAGAATAATATACCACTACTTGTGTACTTTTAAAACATAAAAGGAGTAATTTTTTATTACTCCCTCTAAGTTTAAATTTTTCGAATTATAAAATTAGTCTAACCATTTAACTAAACCTGTTTCCATATCGTAACTAGCTCCAATTACTTTAACTTTTTTCTCATCAATATATTTTTTAATAATTTCATTTTCTTTAATTAGGTTTATCGAGTTCTCAGTATTAAACTTAACTGCATTATTATAAATTTCTTCTTGTGAACCACCTTGTAATTTTGCTTTTTCATAACTTGGTTTAATTTTCTTAACTATAGTTTCTAACTTCCCATTTATATTTTTTTCAGATGCTCCTTTTACAGCTCCGCAATCATCATGGCCCATAACTACAACTAATGGTACATCTAAATTACTTATTGCGTATTCGATGCTTCCTAATACAGTGTCATCAACTACATTTCCAGCTACTCTAACAACAAATAACTCTCCTAACCCTGTGTAAAATATATTTTCAGGAACTACTCTTGAATCCGAACAAGTTAAAATAACAGCGTAAGGATTTTGACCTTCTTCATTAAGTTTTTTTCTCGTATCTTTATCAATTGTATTTTTGTTGTATGTTGCATCTAGATATATTTCATTTCCTTTTTTCAATCTACTTAAAGGATCTTCCTTTGTATAACTATAAGTTTGAATAATATTTTGATTCTCATTACTTAAACTTGTTTTTTCCATCTCTTCAACAAATGTCTTTACGCAAAATAATGCTGCAAGTATAAAGATTGCTAATAATAATTCTTTTTTTTCTCTCATATATATCACCTATACATATAAATATTATTTTCCCAAACTTATTGTTTCCTAAAAATATATATTGATGCGAAAAAATGTTTAATTTAAAACTACTTACTTCTCTGTTTATCAATTATATCATCAACTATAACTGCCAAAGTTAAAACAAATGCTTCATCTTCAAAATCAGTTTCTACATTGTAGCTATCTGTAAAAGTAAAAACTTCTTTATGAATTCTAGCTATTTGCTCACTTCCTTTATATATTTCATAATTGTGGTCAATTATATCTCCTGTTACATTTAAATCCCCATATTTACTTTCTATCTTTATACTATCTCTCATAAAAGAAGGCTTTTTATTTACTTCCGCTACAACTTCATTGCCTTCTTTAACTTGATACTTAGCTAGCAGTGATATTACGGTTTCTTTAACAGAATATAATGTTTTTTCATCTTTAATAAGATCAAATTGAAGCCCTACTGCAAATAATTTATTATCTACAAAGAATACCTCTTCATTTTCTTCATTTTGTATCCAGAAGTCTTCTTTAATTTTAAACAATTTAGATTTCATATAATATTTCATTATTTTGCCCCTTCAAATTTAATATTTATCTATATTATCTATTATATAGTTTAC
>NZ_JAWDJM010000019.1:0-10953 GCF_032465715.1 Paraclostridium sp. MRS3W1
GTATAATTTTCATTAACATGAAATAATTTAAGTGAATTTTTATATTTTTCAATATTTTTCAAAAATTCTATTTAATTGCTTTATAATATTATTAAATACTGCTATACTCATAATATATTTTACTTTTCACATAAATTTTTCAAATTAATATTTGATTATTTTTGAATCTAATATTAATATTACTTAAAAATTTTAACTAATTTTAAATTAATCTAATCTTGATCTACTTTTCAAATTCACGACTCATAAATAACTTCTTTTGTTTATCTTAAATTTTTTATTATAATTAATATGTTTTTAGGGGGTATTTTTATGGTACTAAGAAAAAAATTAGCTTTAATATTTGCACTCTCGTCAGTTGGGGTATTGTCTTTAGTCGGTTGTTCTAGTACAGATTCAAATCAAGGTAATTCAGGTTCTTCAAAATCTATAGACCCTTATGCAGTGCTTGCAAATGAAAATGCTCGAAAGGCCATAGTCATGTCAATAGACAGATCTGAAATTACCGATGTGCTATTAAACAATGGTTCTGAACCAGTTTCATTTATTACACCTAAGGAGTTAGCATTTACTAAAGATGGAAAAGATTATAGGGATATAGTAGGAGATATGGGATATCAATCAAATGATGAAGAAGCTAAAAAAGCTTGGGCTAAAGCTAAAGACGAGTTAGGGTTTGATACTGTTACACTTGAATTACTATCTTATGAAGGTGAGTCTGGAAGAAAAACAGCTGAATTTATACAATCAGAACTTAATTCTAATTTAGAAGGCCTAAATTTAGAAATTAAGCAGCAACCTTTAAAGCAAAAACTAGATTTAGCATCTAAAGGAGATTATCATATAGATTTAAACGGTTGGTCTGCTGATTATCCAGATCCTCTAACATTTTTAGAAATTTTTACAACACAAGGTATGTATGGACAAAGATTAGCTTATTCTAACCCTGATTATGATAAATTAATTGAAGAGGCGAAAGTAGCTGAAACTCCTGAAGAAAGTTTTAAAAAATTTGGAGAAGCTGAAAAACTATTTTTAGACTCTGCTAATGCATCTCCACTTTATCAACAAGGATCATCATTCCTTCAAAAAAGTTATGTAAAAGATATAGTTAGATATACTTATGGTTCTCCAGCTTCATATAAGTGGGCTGATGTAGATAAAGAGTCTAAACAATTGAATTTAACTTTGGCTGGAGATATTCCTACACTTGATGTTAGTAAAGCATCAGATATGGACTCATTTTATATGATAACAAATACTATGGAAGGTCTAACAAGAGTAGATGCAAGCGGAGTTGCAACTCCTGCTATGGCAGAAAGCTGGGAACAATCAGAGGATGGTAAGACATGGACGTTTAAAATTAGAAAAGATGCTAAATGGTCAAATGGTGACCCCGTTACAGCTCGTGACTTTGAATACTCTTGGAAAAGAACTTTACAACCTGAAACTGCATCACAATATGGATACGTTATGTATGATATAGAAGGTGCTAGTGATTACAATAACGGTAAATCTGAAAATGCAGATAATGTTGGAGTAAAAGTAGTAGATGATTATACTTTAGAGGTTAAGTTAAATAGACGTGTTAACTATTTTGACCAACTTATGTCTTTCTGTGTATTCTTCCCTCAAAACCAAAAGTTTGTAGAATCTCAAGATGGTAAAAATGGTACTACAGCTGAAAACTCTGTATATAACGGACCTTTTACTATGTCAACTTGGAAAATGGATGATTTATGTGTTTTAAGTAAAAATCAAAATTATTGGGACAAAAATGCTGTAAAATTAGATACAGTCAATTTAAAAGTTGTTAAAGATACTAATGCAGCTATAAATTTATATGAAACTGATCAAATAGATGTAGTTGGCTTATCTTCTGAAAATGTTGATAAGTATAAAGACTCTAAAGAATTTATGACGACTAAAAAAGCTGAAACATTCTTCTTATTAATTAACAATAAAGGTGCTAAGTAATTTTTCTATAAATTCCAAAAAAATGTTTAGAAACCTAATTATAGTGTATATATATAAAGATAGCTGCCTTGAAATAGAGGTGAATCTTGCCAATAAAAAAGGCTGACACACGGGTGTCAGCTTTTTTTGTTTTGCTTCATTTTGCTTTTATATTTAACATATTTCATTACAATATAAGTTACCATTTTTCTAATAAACTTATATATAGGTATAACTGATAAAATTAACGGTATATATAGTATCATCATTTTTAAGTTAATAATATTTACAAATGAGAATATGTTCCTAAAAAGTATAATAGTTAAAACAAATATAGTAACTAATGTAATTATCATAAATCCTACTTTTTTATCAATTGGTTTAGATATATGCCATAAAGATGTAAAGCAAACCGATCCTGTTAGTAATACACATAAAGTTGATATAACTGCTTCATTAAAGTTTAACATATTACCAACTATTGAGATTATCATTATATAAAAAACTGCACAAATTCCAGATGTTAATGCTGGTATAGAAATATTTAATAATAGATTTTCTTTTATTTGTGAATAGTTCGGTCTAAATGCTAAGAAAAATGATGGAATTCCAACTCCAAGTGAAGTTATCGGCATCAACTGTATAGGATGAAATGGATAAGATCCCTTCATAAATATAAAAATTATAGCTAATATAATTGAATATACTGTTTTCATTAAATACTGAGATGCCACTTGCTGTATATTATTTACTACTCTTCGACCTCCCATGACAACACCTATCATGGAATCAAAATTAGAATCTAAAAGCACAAAATCAGAAACTCCCTTTGCTGCATCACTACCTTCTGCCATTACGATACTACAATCAGATTCTTTAAGAGCTAAAATATCATTCACGCCATCACCTGTCATTCCAACAGTATGTCCTTCATCTTTAAATATTTTTACAAGCTCCTTTTTCTGTTCAGGGCTAACTCTCCCGAAAATTTCATATTTACTTGTATAATTTTTTAAGTCATCATTATCTGAAATACTACTCATATCTATGTATTTATCAGAATTATCAACACCAGCTCGTTTTGCAATTTGTGAAACAGTTTTTGGATTATCTCCTGATATAATTTTGATAGCTACTCCTTGTTTTTTAAAATAATTCAATGTATTTGCAGCCTCTGGTCTTATTGTATCTTCCATAATAGAAATACCTATTAATTTTCTATCTTTTGGAAGTTCATTATCAACTATAGAGTCATTTGAATGTGCAAAAACTAAAACTCGCTCTCCTTTATTAGTAGATTCATCTATTATACTTTGAATACTTGGTGATATTTTTTCAAAAACAAATTCAGGAGCTCCCATTATATAACTACCTTCTTTTTCAAAAGTAACTCCACTCCACTTTCTAGCTGATGAAAATTGCACCCTATTAATGGGTTTCCAAGATTTCGGACTTGGAAGTTCTACCTTTAAGGCTTTACTCGTTGCGTTTTCTTCTAAATTTTCTACTAAAGTTGAAATTCCTTCTTTCAGTTTGTCTATTTCAAAATCTTCACATGTGATTATATCTACTAACTTTATATTTCCATCAGTTATAGTACCTGTTTTATCTAAACATAATAAATCTACACGAGCTAAGTTTTCAATAGATCCCATAGTTTTTACGAGAACTTTTTTCTTGCTCAAATTAATAACCTCAACTGCTAATGCAATAGAAGTTATTAATATTAGACCTTCTGGTATCATTCCAATCATAGCTGCTGAAACACCTAATATAACCTCATTTGTATTTATACCTGAAGTTGACTTTGATAAAAATAGTGCTATTCCAATTGGCACTATAAAAAAAGCAAGTCCTTTTATAATTTGTTTAAGAGTTTTTATTAATTGACTATTTATATCTTTTTCCTTTTTTGCTTCCATTGCAATTTTAGATGCATAGCTTTCTTCTCCAACATTTACAACTTTTACATATGCCATCCCACTTATAACATAGCTTCCTGACATAACTTTAGAATCTACTGTTTTTAAAATTGGATCAGATTCTCCAGTTAGTTGAGATTCATCTACCTCTATACCATCAGTCTTAACAACTACTCCATCTGCACAAATTTGAGAACCTCTATTTATTACCATCAAATCATCTTTTACTAAATCATGTTGATTGATTTTACT
This sequence comes from Paraclostridium sp. MRS3W1, assembly GCF_032465715.1. NCBI lineage: Bacteria > Bacillati > Bacillota > Clostridia > Peptostreptococcales > Peptostreptococcaceae > Paraclostridium > Paraclostridium sp. MRS3W1. Next base: position 4,131 of record NZ_JAWDJM010000019.1, read on the forward strand.
CTTTTGATTATCTCTTATAACTGTTATTTTTGATTGATTTAATAAAGATAGCTTATCTATGCTTTTTTTAGCTCTTACTTCTTGGAATATACCAATAGATACATTCGAGATTAAAACGCCTAAGAACAATAGATTTTTATAACTTCCAGTATATATGATTAAAGTAGCAATTATAATATTTATAAGATTAAATAATGTACATATATTATCTTTAAATATTTTATTATAACTTCTAGTTAATGGCTTTATCGGAACATTTCTTTCCCCACGTTCAATTCTATCTATGACTTCTTTAGTCGACAATCCCTCTTGATTAAACTCTATACTCATAGACTAAACCATCCTTTCCGCATAATTTTTAAACATTTATTAGCACCATAGTTATATACTATTTTTAACATTTAAATATAAAAATATATTAACCTATAAAAAACTAATTAAACTACATTTTTCAATTTTTTTCATATATTTTCAGATATTTAAATTTTCTACTATCATATAATTTTTATAAATAAAAAAAAGCTGATATTAATATCAGCTTTTTTATCTTTTTATTAATCTAGATTTCTTAAATCATCCATTAATTTTGTTTTATCAGCAGTTTTCTCATCTTTCATTTTTATTACTTTAGCAGGAGAACCAGCTACTACTGCTCCGGCAGGAACATTTTGTGTAACTACAGATCCAGCAGCTACTACTGCACCTTCTCCTATTCTTACTCCTTCAAGGATAACTGCGTTTGCACCGATCATTGCATCATCTTCTATTATAACAGGATCTGCTGAAGGTGGTTCTAAAACACCTGCTACTACTGCTCCAGCTCCAAGGTGTACATTTTTACCAAGTGTACCTCTAGCTCCTATTACTGCATTCATATCTACCATAGAACCTTCTCCAACTACAGCTCCTATGTTTATAACTGCACCCATCATTACTACTGCATTTTTACCTATAGTAACCATATCTCTTATATGAGCACCTGGCTCTATTCTTGCATGTTCATGTAAGTAGTTATACATTGGTATAGCAGAGTTTCTTCTGTCATATTCCATGTGTATATCAACTAATTTATCCTTTTGAGCATCTAAAACTGATTTTATAGAATCATAATTTCCTATTATAGTGTATGATCCATTGCTTCCGAATACTTTGTAGTCTTCAGTTGACTTAGCATCTAACTCTCCATTAACATAAACCTTCACTGGTGTCTTTTTTTCTACTGTTTTTATATACCTTGCTATTTCATATGCGTCATTTAAGTTTATCATCTGTACCCTCCTAATTACTTTAACATGTCATCCATATTATAATATCCAGCTTCTTTATTTGCTAAATATTTAGCTGCTGTTATTGCTCCATTTGCAAATATATCTTTAGATTGAGCTCTATGAGATATCATAACCTCTTCATCTAATCCTGCAAATATAGCTTCGTGTTCTCCAACTATTGTTCCACCTCTTATAGCATGTATACCAATTTCATTTTCATTTCTTTTGGCATCTCTACCATGTCTTCCATAGTTATATATAGAATCAGGTAAAACTTCTTTCATAGCATTTGCTACCATTATAGCAGTTCCACTTGGAGCATCTACTTTCTTATTATGATGCTTTTCTATTATTTCTATATCAAATCCTTGTAATGCTTTTGCAGCTTCTTTTACAAGCTTTAACATTACATTTACTCCTAAAGACATATTAGAAGAATGGAATATTGGTATTACTTTTGAAGCTTCTTTTATTTTTTCTAATTGTTCTTTAGTAAATCCTGTTGTAGCAATTACTAAAGGTGTTTTTGTTTTAAGCGCATACCCTAAAACATCATCAAGTGCAGAGAAATGTGAAAAATCTATTATAACATCAGCACTTTCTTGTATATCACTCATTTTAGTGTATAGTTTGTAATCAGTTGTCTCACCTGTTGGCATTGAGCATCCGCAAACTAACTCTAAATCTTTGTCTTCATTTACGCATCTAGTAAGTACTTTTCCCATCTTACCAAGAGCGCCATTTACTATAACCTTTATCATGTCTTTCCTCCTATAACTCAAACCCATAGTTTACAAGTTCGTCTCTTAATGTTTTTAAATTACTTTCTTCCATTGGAGCTAAAGGAAGTCTTAAATCTCCAACCTCAAAACCTAATAAATTCATAGCAGTTTTTACAGGTATTGGATTTACTTCGATAAATAGTTTATCTATTAATGATTTCATACCCAATTGTAATTTTCTTGAACCTTCAACATCACCATTTAAGAATTTTTCTACTAAATCATGAGTTTCTTTAGGACATATATTAGCAACTACTGATATAACTCCTACTCCACCAAGAGATAATAGAGGTAATATTGAATCATCATTTCCTGAGTATATTGCAAATCCTTCTGGAACTAATCTAGCTATTTCTGCTACTTGCGCTAAATCACCGCTAGCTTCTTTAACAGCTACTATATTTTTAATTTCAGCAAGTTCTGCTATGACACTAGGTTTTATGTTAACCCCAGTTCTTCCTGGAACATTATATAAAATTATTGGTAGCTTAGTGCTAGCTGCTATTGTTTCAAAATGAAGCTTTAATCCTCTTTGATTTGTTTTATTATAATAAGGAGTTATTACTAATAATCCATCTACTCCTAATTTTTCAGCTTCTTTACTTAAGTAAACTGAATGCATAGTATTATTAGAACCTGTTCCAGCTATAACTGGTATTCTTTTATTTACTTTTTTAACAGTAAAATCTATAACTGCAAATTGCTCTTCATCTGACATAGTTGTAGATTCTCCAGTAGTCCCACAAACTATTAATGCATCCGTTTTATTTTCTATATGGTATTCTATTAATTCTCCAAGTTTATTGAAATCTACACCAGTTTCATTAAAAGGAGTAACTAACGCAACTCCAGATCCCTTAAATAACATAATTTATACCTCCCAATTTTATACTAAATCATATTTTAAAAGAAGTTCAGCTATTTGAACAGCATTAGTCGCAGCACCTTTTCTTATATTGTCAGCTACTACCCACATATTTATTCCGCTGTCTACACTGAAGTCTCTTCTTATTCTTCCTACAAATACTTCGTCTCTTCCACTTAATTCAAATGCAGTTGGATATACATTGTTATCTATATCATCAACTAATTCTAAGCCTTCAAAACCAGCTAATACACCCTTTAATTCATCTATTTCAAAATCATTTTCAAACTCAACGTTAACTGACTCACTATGTCCGTTTACTACTGGAACTCTTACTGTAGTTGCAGTAATTTTTAAGTTATAGTCATTTAAAATCTTCATAGTTTCATTAATCATTTTCATCTCTTCTTTTGTGTATCCATTTTCCATAAATACATCTATATGAGGTAAACAGTTATAAGCTATAGGGTGTGGATAAAATTGATTAGGAACACCATTTATTCCATCTTCTAAATCTTTAGTACCCTTTACTCCTGATCCTGAAACAGCTTGATATGTTGAGTATACTATTCTTTTTATTTTATATTTATCATGAAGAGGTTTTAATGGAACCATTGCTTGAATAGTAGAACAATTTGGATTTGCAATTATTCCTTTATGTTCTTTAACAGCTTCTGGATTAACCTCAGGTACCACTAAAGGAACATTTTCATCCATTCTCCATGCACTTGAGTTATCTACAACTACTACACCTTTTGATGCTGCTATTGGTGCATATTTTTCACTTATACTTCCTCCTGCTGAGAAAAGTGCTATTTGTATATCTCTATCAAATGAATTTTCATTTAGTTCTTCTACTGTATATTCTTTTCCTGCAAATTCTACTTTAGATCCTGCTGATCTAGCTGAAGAAAATAGGTATAAATTATCTATTGGAAAGTTTCTTTCTTCTAATACTTTTAAGAACGTTCTTCCTACCATACCTGTCGCTCCAACTATAGCAACGTTTACTTTTTTCATATCCATACGCCTCTTTCTTCTTAAAAATTTCATCATCTAAATAATATATACGTAATTCTAGTATATATTATTTTAAATATCAATATATTGTAGATAAACATAGCATTAATCGCAATAATTTAGAAAATTTAAGCACTAATATCCATGTTACTATCATCTATAATTTATACTATGATATTAATATTTCTTTAGTGAACTAATTAGTATCTTAATTTATATTGCAAACGCTTAGCAATTATGATATAATTCACTTAATTTGAATACATCACAAAAGGAAAAACCGATAGATAATGATTTATTTCTATCGGTTTTTCCTTTTTATTTTAACTTTAATCTTCTTTACACTCTTTTATAAATCTTTTAAATATATTTAGCATATGTTCACTATGATCTACCATTAATTCTGGATGCCATTGAACCCCAAGAACAAATTTTTTACCTATTTTTTGAACAGCTTCTATTACACCATCATTTGAATATGCTATTACCTTTAAGTTATTTCCTAATGTTTTTACACTTTGATGATGGTAGCTATTTACTAAAACTTTTTCATTAATAATCTCTTTTAATATAGACTCTTCTTTTATATCTATATAGTGAGTTCCTAAATATGGCTTTGTTTGTTGATTATGTTTTATATGACTACTTCTTATATATTTTAAATCTTGATATAAGCTTCCTCCTAGTGCTACATTTAGTATTTGTAACCCTCTACAAATTCCAAGTATAGGCTTATCTTTTTCTAATGCTACATTTATAGCCTCTATATCAAATTCATCTATATCTGGATAAATATAACCTAACTCTCTAACTGGTTCCTCTTTGTATAATGTAGGATTTACATCATCTCCACCTGAAATTATAATTCCATCCATAGCTTCAATTTGTATTTTTATATTTTCTTTGTCTCCATTTACAGGAATTACAACTGGAACCCCACCAGCTTTTTCAACTGCATGTATATACGAATTTGGCAAGTGAACTCTCTCTATTCCAGTAAACGCTCCGCTATCTATAGTCGCTAAATTTGCCAATATACCTATTAAAGGTTTCATACTTATTCCCCCACCTTATAAAATTATTTAAATCAAACTAACTTTTAATTTGTAGCTACATTTATACTATGATTCTATTTACCTAAGTTTCCTCCCTCTAAATTTATTTCTTTAATATATATATTTAATTTGTTTTAAATTAATTCTTTCATTAAATACAAAAAACCTACCATTAAATCTATAAAAAAAGATTTATATGATAGGTTTTTTATTTACAATATTTTAGGATCTATATCATTTTTTTCTTCATCATATCTATTTAAATTTCTTAAAGCAGGACCCTCTATTACATTTCCTTTGTAATCAAATCTAGATGCATGACATGGACAATCCCATGTTTTTTCTGCTGAGTTAAAAGTTAACTCGCATCCTAAATGTGTACAAGTTATATCTACTATATATAGCTTTCCATCATAGTCTTTGTATGCACCACATCTTTTACCATCTACATTCACTATTTTACTTTCGCCTTTTTCTAATATTAAATTGTTATCACCTATTTTTAGCTTTCCACTTACATATTTCCAAGCCACATTAATATTTTGAGTTATAAATTCAGTTGTAAATACGCTACCCGTTCTAGAGGGATTAAATATATCTTCAAACTTTGACTCTCTATAACATATTAAATCTCTAATTATCATAGATGCTAATGTACCGTTTGTCATTCCCCATTTGCAAAACCCTGTTGCGACATAAAAATTTTCTTCTTTTTTATTTACATACCCTATATATGGTATATTATCAAAGCTTATATAATCTTGTGCTGACCACTTACATTTAAATTGCTTAACTTTAAATTTTTCACCTAATTCATGTATTAACTCTTCGTATACTTCACCTTCATTTTTACATTGTCCAACTTTATGATCTCCTCCACCTAAAATAATTAGATTTTGACCATCTCCACAATAAGGTTTAAATGTAAATCCACTGTCTTCAACACTTAAATACATTCCTTTTGGTATATCTCTTTCATACTCTCCAGCTAATAAGTAGGATCTTTCACCTTTTTCTTTAGCAAAATAAAGATTTAATCCATCATACCAAGGAACATGAGAAGCTAATATAACATTTAATGCTTTTATTGTTTTTCCATCTTTAGTCTTTAAATTATATATATTTTCTTGTTCATGATCTACTATAGGAGTTTCTTCATACACTTTAACGCCTAACTTTAAACATTCCTTAGTTAGTGCATCTAAGTATTTTTTAGGATTGAATTGAGCTTGGTTAAAAAATTCTATCGCTCCTTTTACATCAAATGGTATATCCAAACTATCATGGTATTTACAATCAATTCCTAACTTTTTACAAGTTTGATATTCTTCCTCAAGCTCTTCTATATAGTTTTCATTATCTGAGTATATAAAGGAAGATAATCTTTCAAAGTTGCAATCAATATTATTACTCTTTACAATTTCCTCTATTAAATCTATAGCACTTTCATTTCCTTCATGATATAGTTTAGCACTGTCTAATCCATATTTATTTCTTATTTTTGAATATACAATTCCATGCTGCGAAGTTACTTTACCTGTATTTCTTCCGGAACTTCCATATCCTATTTTATGAGCATCCACAATTGCAGTTTCTATTCCCTTTTTTGATAGTAAGTAAGCAGTTGTCACACCTACTATACCACCACCAACTATAATAGTATCTACTTCTAAATCTTCTTTTAGCTTTTCATAACATTCACCTTTAGAACTTAATATCCAATATGATTCTTTCATAAATTTATATATAACTAGCTAACCTAGTTACTCCTTTCTATATTATTTTCTTATATTTGTATAATTCCCATTTTATTAAATTTAATCTAAATTAGAT
>NZ_JAWDJM010000020.1:0-61050 GCF_032465715.1 Paraclostridium sp. MRS3W1
ATGTAATCCAAACTTTCATCTATTATGTTTTTTATGTTATATATTTTTCCTAAGTAATAAATATCTTCGTAATTATGTAATAGTATTTTTTCTTTTAAACTAATATCTTTACTAATTACAAAATTTTTATATAACTCAATACTTTCTTTTCCAGATATAGTATCTTCTCGTTGTATGCCCATGTATTTTTCTATTGTTTTTAGTTTACAATCAGATAAAGACAGTTTTTCTTTAAATGGTTTTACAATTCTTAAAATATCAATATCATCACATTTATCTATGGAAAAATCAATGTCATTAGAATTAAACCTTGAGTTTAAAAAAGGGATATCAAAAGATACTCCATTAAATGTTATGTGATGATCAAAAGTTTTTATATCATTAATAAATTTTAAAAGTAAATCTTTTTCTTCTTCTTCAGACTCAGCAAAATATTGTTTAATTATAGTTTTGTTATTTAAATTGTATAAAACCCCTATTAATATTACTTTACAATACTTAGGGCTAAGGCCTGTAGTCTCTATATCGAATACGAAATGATTTTTTGGTATATCAATTAAATTATCTATAGTCTTAGTAATAACTTCCATAGGTTTACTCCTTTTTGTGAATATAGTATATAATATTAATTATAAAATAATATAAAGATAGTTCAAGGTGATAAATGATGATAGATATAAATGGATTAAATAGTAATCAAAAAAACGCAGTAATGCATATAGATGGACCTTGCATGGTTTTAGCTGGTCCAGGTTCAGGTAAGACAAGAGTTATAACGTATAGAATAGTTAATATGGTTTTGAATAATAATATAAATCCTAAAAATATTTTAGCTATTAGTTTTACAAAAGCTTCATCAACAGAAATGAAAAATAGAGCTCTAAGCTTGAGTCAGGATGTTAGATTAAATAAAGTTAGCTATGGGACATTCCATTCAGTTTTCTTTAGAATACTTAGATTTTTTGAAAAGTACGAGCTGGATTGTATATTAGATGAAAAGAATAAAAAATTTGCTATAAGAGGAATCTTAAAAAATTTAAATATAGAAAATGCAGAAGATGATGATACAATCTTAAATGTTATAAATGAAATTTCTTATGTCAAAAACGAGTTAATGGATAAATTAGATTTTGATCCAGAAATACTTTCGAAGGATGAATTTATAAAAGCTTATAATATGTACGAGGATTATAAGGAAAGTATCAAAAAGATAGATTTTGATGATATGCTTATAAAGACTTATCACTTATTACGAAATAATAAAAGAGTGTTAGAAAGAGTCAGAAATGCGTATAGATATATTTTAGTGGATGAATTCCAAGATATAAATAAAGTTCAATTTGAAGTTATAAAGTTAATAGCAAGTCCAAACAACAATATATTTGTTGTAGGTGATGAAGATCAAAGTATATATGGGTTTAGAGGATCGAGACCAGATTTTCTATTAGAGTTTGAAAGATATTTTGAAAATAGCAAGAAATATGTTCTTGATATAAATTATAGATCGAAACAAGGCATAACAGATACTGCAAATAAGCTTATTCAATTTAATGAAAATAGATACGAAAAAGTAATTAAGTGTGATAGAGAAGAAAAGGGAAGTGTAAATTATATAAAAACTGAAGACTCAGAAGAAGAAGCAAAATTTATAGCTAGAGATATAATTAGTAAATGTGAAGATAATTGTGTTAACTATGATGACTTTGCAGTTATATATAGGACAAATATACAGTCTAGAGCACTAGTAGATGTATTTATGGATATGCATATACCATTTGTTGTTAGAGACTCAATTGTAACTATATATGACCATTGGGTTGCGAAAGATTTATTAGCGTATTTAAGACTAGGGATAGAGACAACATTGAGTGAAGATTGGATAAGAATTATTAATAAACCATTTAGATATATATCTAAAGATAGTATAAAGCTTGCAAGTGAGGATAGAGACTTCATAGGTGCATTAATAAATAAGGGCGGATTACATCCAAAACAAGTAAAGACATTAAATGATTTAGAAATAGATTTAAGTTATTTAAAGACATTATCTCCTAAGAATGCAATTTCATATATACGTACTAGTTTAGATTATGATAGATATGTATTAGATTATTGTAGTAATAGGAAGATTAAACCAAATGGGTTAATAGAAATTTTAAATGAACTAGAAAGTTCTTCAAGTAACTTTAAAACTATAAATGAATACTTAGAGCATATAGAAAAGGTTAAATCTGAGATAGTTGAAAATAGAAATAACAAAAACTCAGAGGGAGTAATATTTACGACTATGCATAGTGCAAAGGGATTAGAATTTCCATATGTATATATAATAGGAGTAAATGAAGGAACGATACCTCATGAAAAATCTTATGACATAGAAGATGAAGAAAAACGAAAATCAGCTATAGAGGAAGAAAGAAGATTATTTTATGTAGGAATAACTAGAGCTCAAGATGAACTACATATAAGTTCACCAAAAATGAAATATGGGAAAAAAGTTTTTGCCTCAAGGTTTATTGATAATATAAAGTCTCCAACAAAAGAAGATATAAATGCAATCAAAATTGGGGATAAGATTTTACATAGTAAGTTTGGAGAAGGAAATGTAATAGGGAAAGATGGCAAAATGATAGAGGTTAAATTTAAGGTTGGAGTGAAAGACTTAGATTACTCAATATGCCTAAAAAATGGAATTATAGAGAGAAAATAATAAAACAAGGTTATTCATATGAATAACCTTTTTTATTATTTATTTAATAGTATATTCCTTCTTCAAACATATCTTTTAATTCATTTAGATTATTTGTTTTTCCTAAAGCAACTATAAGCTTTATTCTAGCCTTTTGCCCAGGTAAATCACCAGCAAATATACATCCTAGATTTCTTAAATCCCTACCAGAACCTAAATATCCATAACTATCAAAAACTCTACCAGAATGGCATCTAGATGCTATAACAACTGGTATATCTTTGCTTCTAGCATATTCTACACCTTTTAACATTTCTGGAGGTATATTTCCTCTACCCATAGCTTCTATAACTATACCTTTACATCCTTTATCAGCTGCAAACTTTATAAAAGAATCATCCATACCAACACCTGATTTTATAAGAGCAACATCAGACTCAACTTTATCTACTAAGATTGTTTGTCTATCAACTATATCTCTAGATAATACAAGTTTATCACAGTCAATTATTCCTAAAGGACCACAAGTTAAAGATTTAAAAGTATTTAATGTAAGTGTATTAGTCTTAGTAGCTTCAGATGCTAATAAAACTTCATTACTTAGAACAACTAAAACACCTTTATTATAAGCTTCATCAGAAATAGCAGTACAAACAGCTGCAGCAAGGTTACTTGGACCATCATATCCAAGTTCATCGCTACTTCTCATTGCACCTGTAACTATAACTGGTTTAGGTGTATCTAATGTTAAATCTAGGAAATAGGCAGTTTCTTCTAAACTATCTGTACCATGAGTAACAACAACACCAGAAAATTCGTCTTTTGAAATTATGTCGTTTATATAATTTCTTAAACTAAGCATTTTCTCAGGTGTCATATGAGGTCCTGGAATCTCATCGAAGTTGTATATCTCTATATCAGCAACTTTATCTATGTTAGTTACCATAGACATTATTTGCTCCCCAGATAGAGATGGTATAGCAGCGCCTATTTTTTCATCTACAGTCATGGAAATAGTTCCACCTGTAAATACTATAGCTACTTTTTTCTTGTTTTGCATAGTATCGACCCCCTAAAATTTTTATTATATATATACATTAAATTATACCAAAAAAAGCGAGATAAATGTAGAATTGAGCATAAAAAAAAGAGCTTGGGGAAGCTCTTTTTGCGTTAAACTAACTTCCGTTGTCAGTTTAACATTGGATATAAAGTCTATCCGTTCAAAAGGGGTATTGGGAATAGAGATTTTAATTAAGGTTATCAGGGGGATAACCATGTATACATAATACCAAGATTCGACAGAAAAATCAATAGTTTTGACAAAAAAATTTAAAAAACATTAATTTACGATAAAAATAGATATAAAAAAAGAATAAGAGCAATAGAAGTGTGTAATTATAGCGCTTTGCTATATAAAAAAAGAGAAAATAGTGGTATAATAGTAAAAGTTTCACTAAAATTATATGATAATTTACATAGTTAATTGGGACAATAATATAGAGTATAAATAGTATGATTAAATACAAAGAAAGTTGGTGTATTAGTATGGAAATATACTTAGATAATAGTGCAACAACTAAGCCATATGAAAAAGTAGTAGAAAAAATGGTATATGCACTTACTACAGATTATGCAAATCCTTCAGCTGTACATAAAAAAGGTGTTGAAGTTGAAAAAAATATAAAAAAAATAAGACAAGAAATAGCTAGAAGTATAGGATGTAAAGATAAAGAAATAATATTTACATCAGGAGGAACAGAAGCTAATAATACAATCATAAGAGGTATTGCAAATCTTCACAAAAAGAGAAAAAATCATATAATAACTACAAACATAGAACATCCATCGGTTTTAAGAACAATGGAAGATTTAGAAGAACAAGGATTTGAAGTTACTTATCTAAAAGTAAATGACAAAGGAACAGTAAATATAGATGATGTAAAAAATGCAATAAAAGAGAATACTATATTAATTAGTATGATGCATGTAAATAATGAAATTGGAAGTATACAACCTATAAAAGAAGTGGGTAAGTATCTAAGTACGTTAAAGGAAAAAGTATATTTACATGTAGATGCAGTTCAGTCATTTGCTAAAATCAATTTTAAACCATCTAGATATAACATAGACTTTATGAGTGTTAGTGGACATAAATTACACGGACCAAAAGGTATTGGATTTATGTACGTAAAGGAAAATAACAAAATAAAACCTATGTTAACTGGTGGAGGACAAGAAATAGGTATAAGATCTGGAACTGAAAATGTAGCTGGTATATATGGACTAGGAGAAGCTATAGATATAATAATGTCAGATTTAAATTCAAAAATAGATAAAATAGAAAAACTAAAAGTTTTACTAAAAGATTTTATAGTTGAAAATATAGATGATATTAAAGTGAACTCTCCTGAGGACGGTGTATGTCATATATTAAACATATCATTTAAAGATGTTAAAGGAGAGGTACTACTTCATCATTTAGCACAGCAGGGTGTATTTGTATCTACAGGATCAGCTTGTTCATCAAAGAAAAAGGGAAGCCATGTTTTAAATGCAATAGGGCTTACTCCACAAGAAATTGACGGAGCTATAAGATTTAGCTTATCAGATATGACAACAGAAGAAGAAATAAATGAAGCTTGTGAAATAATAAAAAAATCAGTAGAAGAACTTAGATTTATAATAAGAAGACGATAATTAAGAGGTGATAAATTTGTATAATATAGCTATAGTTAAGTACGGAGAAATCGGTGTAAAAGGAAAAAATAGATATATATTTGAAAATAAATTAATAAAAAATGTGAAAAATATGTTAGCGCATATAGGGAAGTTTAATGTATATAAAGAATATGGAAGAATATATGTTGATTTAGGAGAATATGCAGAAGACTATGAAGAAGTATTAGAAGAAATCAAAAAAGTATTTGGAGTTGTAGGAGTTTGCCCAGGTATAAGAGCAGAAAAAGACTATGATAAATTAAAGCAACTAGCACTACAACTTTTAGAAGAAAAGATAGAAGCAGGTTCAGAATCGTTTAAAGTTACTTCAAGAAGAGGAGATAAGAGTTTAGAATTAACTTCTCAAGAAATGAGTAAAGATATAGCTGGATTTTTAGTTTATAATGTAAAAGATAGAATAAAAGTTGATGTTAGAAACCCAGAGACAACTATACACTGCGAATATAGACAAAATCATGTAATGGTATATAGTGATACAGTTCCAGGGTATGGAGGTCTTCCAGTTGGAACAAATGGTAGAGCGATGTCTTTATTATCTGGAGGAATAGACAGCCCAGTTGCTTCTTGGATGGTTGCAAAAAGAGGAGTAGAAATTGAAGCTATACATTTCCACAGTTATCCATTCACTAGTGAAAAATCGCAAGAAAAAGTAAGGGACTTAGCTCAAATACTAGCAAAATATTGTGGTAAAGTTAGACTTCATAAAGTTAATATATTAGAAATACAAAAGGCAATAGGTGTATCATGTAAAGAAGAAGAAATGACTATAATATCTAGAAGATTTATGATGAAAATAGCTCAAAGAGTAGGAGAAATGAGATTCTGTGATGCATTAGTTACAGGAGAAAGTATAGGACAAGTTGCATCTCAAACTATACAAGGATTAACTTGTACAAATGCTTCTGTATCATTACCTGTATTTAGACCTCTTATAGCAATGGATAAATCAGAGATAATAAAAATAGCTCAAAAAATAGGAACATTTGAAACATCAGTTATACCAGAAGAGGATTGTTGTACAGTATTTTCTCCGAAAAGTCCTGTAACAAAACCTAAATTAGATAGAATAGAGAAATCAGAATCATCTTTAGATGTAGAAAAACTAATACAAGATGCAATCGATAATATGGAAGTTGAAGTATTTGAATTTTAATAAAAAAAGGATCTATACAATTTTGTATAGATCCTTTTTTATTATTTATTATGAGTTATTACACCGAACTCAGCTAGTATTTTAGATGCTTTTTCTATATCTTCGTTAGTAGCATCTGGAACATCTTTTAACTCATATTCGAATCCCATGTTTTCCCATTTATGAACACCTAGAGTATGGTAAGGAAGTAATTCAACTCTATCAACATTTTTTAGAGTTGATATGAATTTACCCATAAGTTCTAAGTTTTCTCTATCATCTGTTATTCCAGGAACAAGAACGTGTCTTATCCAAACCGGTATATTTCTATCACTTAAATGTTTAGCGAATTCTAATGTCTTATCTATGCTAACACCTACTAAATCTTTACATTTTTCAGGTACCATATGCTTTAAATCAAGTAAAACTAAATTTGTATAATCAAGTACTGGATCTATGACATCTATATTTACAAAACCAGATGTATCTAAGCATGTATGAATTTCATTTTCTTGAGCTTTCTTAAATAAATCTTTTAAAAATTCAGGTTGAAGAGTAGCTTCACCACCAGAAACTGTTAAACCTCCTCCAGAGAATTTCATATAAGAAGAGTATTTTTTAACTTGTTCTATTATTTCATCAGTAGTGTATTCAGTTCCACCTTTAACATCCCAAGTATCTCTATTATGACAGTACTTACATCTTAAAGGACAACCTTGCATGAATAATATAAATCTAATTCCAGGGCCATCTACAGTCCCAAATGTTTCTATTGAATGAACTCTACCTTTTACCATTTTATCCACCTCGTTAATTATATATTATACTAATAAAATTTATCATCTAAAATAATTGTATACATTATACTTTCTACCCACTATTATAAAACATTAAACGTATAAAGTCTATTAAATAGTTTTTTTAATTAATGGGAATTTATACTGAATTTATTTACTAGTGCTTAGAAAAAAAGAGTGCAAACTGATGAGGTTTGCACTCTGAATATACTTTGATAATTGATTGTTATAATATGTTTACATTTATACTAAGTTATAATTAGCACATTTTTCCGTGGAATGTTCTGTTTATAACGTCTAATTGTTGCTCTCTAGTTAACTTGATGAAGTTTACAGCGTATCCTGAAACTCTTATAGTTAATTGAGGGTATTTTTCTGGATGCTCCATAGCATCTTCTAAAGTAGCTCTATCAAATACGTTTACGTTTAAGTGATGAGCATTTTGAGCAAAGTATCCATCCATCATTGAAGATAAGTTGTTTACTCTCTCATCCATATCTTTTCCTAAAGCACCTGGTACTATAGAGAAAGTATTAGATATACCATCTTGAGCATGCTCGTATGGTAATTTAGCAACTGATGATAATGATGCTAAAGCACCGCTATTATCTCTTCCGTGCATTGGGTTAGCTCCTGGAGCGAATGGCTCACCAGCTCTTCTTCCGTCAGGAGTGTTACCAGTTTTCTTACCATAAACAACGTTTGAAGTTATAGTAAGTATAGATTGAGTATGATAAGAATTTCTGTAAGTCTTGTTCTTTCTTATCTTGTTCATGAAGCTTTCAACTAATTCAACAGCTATATCGTCAACTCTGTCATCGTTGTTTCCGTATTTAGGGAAATCTCCTTCAACTTCGAAGTCAACAACTATTCCTTCTTCATTTCTTATAGTCTTAACTTTAGCGTATTTTATAGCAGATAATGAGTCAGCACATACTGATAAACCAGCTATACCACAAGCCATAGTTCTGAATACGTCTCTATCATGTAGAGCCATTTCTAATGCTTCATAAGAATACTTATCATGCATGAAATGTATTACGTTTAATGTATTTACATATAAGTTAGCTAACCAATCTGTAAACATATCGAATTTTTGCATAACTTCATCGTACTCTAAATATTCAGAAGTTATAGGCTCAAATCTAGGTCCAACTTGCTTGAATTTCTTCTCATCTACACCACCGTTTATAGCGTATAGTAAAGTTTTAGCTAAGTTAACTCTAGCTCCGAAGAATTGCATTTGCTTACCTATTCTCATTGCAGATACACAACAAGCTATACCGTAGTCATCTCCCCAGTAAGGCTTCATTAAATCATCGTTCTCGTATTGAACAGAACTTGTGTCTATTGATACTTTAGAACAGAAGTTTTTGAATCCTTGAGGTAATTGAGTAGACCATAATACTGTTAAGTTTGGCTCTGGAGATGGTCCAAGAGTATATAAAGTATTTAACATTCTGAATGAGTTTTTAGTTACTAATGTTCTACCATCTAATCCCATACCACCTATAGACTCAGTTACCCAAGTTGGGTCTCCAGAGAATAAATCGTTGTATTCAGGAGTTCTTAAGAATCTAACCATTCTTAACTTCATAACGAAGTGGTCCATTATTTCTTGAGCTTCTTCTTCAGTTAATACACCAGCAGCTAAATCTCTTTCGAAGTATATGTCTAAGAAAGATGATACTCTACCTAAAGACATTGCAGCTCCGTTTTGATCTTTAACAGCTCCTAAGTATCCGAAGTATGTCCATTGAACAGCTTCTTTTGCGTTAGTAGCAGGTTGAGCTATGTCGAATCCGTAAGATGCAGCCATTCTCTTTAATGCTTCTAATGCTTTTATTTGATCAGATAATTCTTCTCTTAATCTTATAACTTCTTCATCTATACATCTAACTTCTAAAGAAGCTTTTTGATCTAATTTATCTTGTATTAATTTATCAACACCGTATAGAGCAACTCTTCTGTAGTCACCTATTATTCTACCTCTACCGTAAGCATCTGGTAAACCAGTTATTATACCAGCACTTCTAGCAGCTCTCATGTCAGGAGTATAAGCATCGAATACACCTTGGTTATGAGTTTTTCTGTATTTAGTGAATATTTCACTTATTTCTGGATTTAATTTGTATCCGTAAGCTTCACAAGAAGTTTCAACCATTCTTATTCCACCGAAAGGCATTGCAGCTCTCTTTAAAGGAGCGTCAGTTTGAACACCTACTACTGTTTCTAAATCCTTGTCTATATAACCAGGACCGTAAGCATCTATTAAAGATACAGTATCAGTATCTACGTCTAATGTTCCACCATTGTCTCTTTCTTTTTTGAAAAGATCCATAGCTTCATTCCATAATTTTTTAGTGTTCTCAGTTGCTCCAGCTAAGAAAGAATCATCTCCCTCATATGGTTTGTAGTTTAATTGTATGAACTCTCTTACGTTTATTTCTTTAGTCCATCTACCAGTTTTGAATCCTTGCCATGCATTCATGTTGATAGCCTCCTTAAGTTTATATGTGTTGAGTATATTTATTTTATAAAATCTAGCTAGATATTTTTTAAACAATATAATCATAACATAGAATTAGTATTTTGTATACAGAATTTTGCACTATCTTTTCTTTTTTGATAGATTTTTCTGTTATTTTCTTATATTCATTTAATACCCGGTTAAAATATCGAATAAACATAAATTTTAAGAATAATTTAAAAATTTTTTATACATATAGAATTAAGCTGATTGAATATCTATTTAATAAGGGGGGGATATAATGATATTTACAATAGGACTATTTTTAATAGGGTTTATACTTATAACAAAGGGTGCGGATATATTTATAGACTCTACTATATCTGTAGGGAAAAAAACTAATATACCTGAAATTGTTTTAGGAGCAACTATAGTTAGTTTAGCAACTACATTTCCTGAATTGACAGTGTCAGTATGTGCATCAATAAAAGGTCATACTACAATGAGTTTAGGAAATGCAGTAGGTTCTATAATTTGTAATACGGGATTAGCGCTTGGATTAGTTGCAATTATAAGACCTTTTAAAGTAGATAAAAAAGTATTTAATTCAAAAGCTACATTATTAATCATATCTATAATCATTTTAATTGTATTAGGTTTGGATAAAGTTATAGACAGAAAAGATGCTATGGCTCTCATGGGAATGTTAGTTATTTATATGATTAACAATTATAAGAGTATACCCAAAACTAAAATGAGATCAGTATCAGACACGAGTACGAGGAAAGAGATAAAATCAATTAACGTGTTGAAAATAGGATTTTTATTTATAGCTGGGATAATTATGATGATAATAGGTTCTAGACTATTAGTTGATAATGGAATAATAATAGCTAAATATATAGGAGTTCCACAAGGGGTTATAAGTTTAACTGTAATTGCATTAGGTACTTCACTTCCTGAGTTAGTATCTTGTTTAACTGCTATAAAAAAGAAGCATAATGCTATATCTGTAGGCAATATATTGGGGGCTAATATTTTAAATATAGTTTCAGTAATATCTATATCATCTTTTATAAATGATACGCCAATACTTAAACAAACATCAATTATAGATTTTCCATTTATGATAGTATTAGTTTTAATTTTAACAGTTCCTACAATTATAAAGGAAAAAATTTATCGACTTCAAGGAGTCTTAATGCTACTTACATATTTACTATATTTATTTGTTCTATATTTTACATATATAAAATAAAAAAATAGAGGGTTATATAATACCCTCTATTTTGCTTTAAATTGAATACGATATTTACTATTAGGATAAAATATTAATTGCATAATATTTAAAAAAAATATATAATTGATAAAGTTAATATAAATTGATAACGGAAAGGAAACAATATATGAATATAGTTAAATTCGATGATTTACCAATAAATGAGAACATAAAAAAAGCTGTATTAGAAATGGGATTCGAGGAACCATCTCCAATACAAGCTCAAGCAATACCAAAAATAATTACTGGAGTAGATATTATAGGTCAAGCACAAACAGGTACGGGGAAAACAGCAGCATTTAGTATACCTATATTAGATATGGTAGACCCAGAGGACAAGAGTCTACAAGCGGTAGTTTTATGTCCAACAAGAGAATTAGCAATACAAGTTTCAAGTGAAATAAGAAAAATAGGTAAGTACATGCACGGGATAAAAACTTTACCTGTATATGGAGGACAACCTATAGACAGACAAATAAAGTCTCTTAAGAGTGGTGTTCAAATCGTTATAGGAACTCCAGGTCGTATAATAGACCATATAAATCGTAAGACTTTAAAATTAGATAAAGTAAAAATGGTTATATTAGATGAAGCGGATGAAATGCTAGATATGGGATTCAGAGAAGATATCGAGATGATTTTAAATGAAACTCCTGAAAACAGACAAACGACTTTCTTCTCAGCTACTATGCCTAAGGGTATATTAGATTTAACAAAGAGATTCCAAAAGAATCCTGAGCACGTAAGAATAGTTAGAAAAGAACTTACAGTTCCTAATATAAAACAATATTATATAGAAACTAAAGCTGCTAATAAGTTAGAAGTATTATGTAGATTAGTAGATGTATACAACCCTAAATTATCAGTAGTATTTTGTAACACGAAAAGAGGTGCTGATGAATTAGTTAGTGATTTACAAGCAAGAGGGTATTTTGCAGATGCACTACATGGAGATTTAAAGCAAACTCAAAGAGATATAGTAATGGATAAGTTCAGAAATGGAACTATAGATATATTAGTTGCTACAGATGTTGCTGCTAGAGGAATAGATGTTGACGATGTAGAAGCTGTATTTAACTATGATTTACCACAAGATGAAGAGTACTATGTACACAGAATCGGAAGAACAGGTAGAGCTGGTAGAAATGGAGTATCATTCACTTTTGTTTTCGGAAAAGCAATGAGAAAGATGAAAGATATAGAAAGATATACTAAATCTAAATTAGAAAAACATAGCATACCTTCAATATCAGATGTTGAAGAGAAGAAAGTAAGTTTATTCTTTGATCAAGTAAAATCTACTATAGAAGAAGGTCATTTAACAAAGCAAGTACAATGGTTAGAGAACTTCTGCAAAGAAGAAGACTATGATACTTTAGATATAGCTGCTGCGTTAGTTAAATTAGCGCTAGGTGATGAAGCAAAAGAAGAAATAATAGAAGAAAGTCATAGTACAGGTGCTGAGTCTGGAATGACTAGATTATTTATCAATATAGGTAGAAAACAAAAAGTTCAAGCTAAAGACATCGTTGGGGCTATAGCTGGAGAAGTTGGAATACCAGGTAAATTAGTTGGAACTATAGATATATATGATAAATATACTTTTGTTGAGATACCAAAGAAACACACTAGAAAAGTTCTTGATAAAATGAAGAACATAAAAATAAAAGGAAACAAAGTTAATATAGAAAAAGCAAATAATAAGAGAAAAAGCAAGTAATATATAGATATTAAAAGGGTACCTCAATACTGAGGTACCCTTTAATTATATTCAATTTAGAACTCTAGATTTAAAGATAAAAGTCTTCTTTTAAGTTCATTCATAACATTAATTTCATCAGTTAAAGAATTAGCATCATAGGTAACTGAAAATCTTAAAAAACTTCCACAATCATCCCAAGGAACAGTAGACACTAAAGCATGAGAAAGAATGTAAAGACTTGCTTCTTCGGCGCTATTGAATCTAACTCCATCTTTAATTCCTTTAGGTATTTTAACATAAGAATAAAACCCAGCCTCAGGCTTATTTGTTTTAAATCCAACTTGATTTAAAACATCAACTAGCAAGTCAAATCTTCTTGCATATCTTTCTTTATTTAAATTTATTAAGTTATGATAGTTGTCGAGTGCATAAGCACCTGATTTTTGAATAGCTCTAAATTGACCAGAGTCAGTATGGCCTTTTATAGCACAATATAGTTGCATGGCTTTTTTAGAACCGACAACAAATGCTAACCTCCACCCAGTCATATTAAATGATTTTGAAAGAGAATGAATCTCTATACAGACATCAAGGGCACCATCGACACTCAATATGCTAAGAGGAGTAGCATCTCCATAAGTTAAAGCTCCATATGCTAAATCAGAAACAATCATAATGTCATTTTCTTTTGCAAACTTAACTGCATACTCATAAAATTCTTTTGTTGCGATTTGACCAGTAGGGTTATTTGGGTAATTTAAATATAAAAGTTTTGATCTTTTCTTTATATCTTCAGGTATGCTGTCTAAATCTGGATAAAAATTATTTTCGGGACATAAAGGAAGCTTATAAATTTCACCACCTAAAAATTTTGAATATGTTCCAAGTACTTGGTACGCAGGAGAGGGCATTAGACATATATCCCCAGGGTTTATGAAACATAGTGGAATCATAGCAAGTACTGGTTTAGAACCTATTCCATGAACTATATTTTCAGGGGTTATATTTTTCAAACCATACAGATTGTTTAAATATCTACAAGCAGCTTCTTGAAATTCAATAATTCCATTGTCTGAGTAAAACCTATTTTCAGGTTTTCCAGCTTCAACACACAATATATCAACAATAGAACTATCAGCCATTTTATCAGGTTCTCCAACTCCCATATCGATAAGTTTTACATCAGGAAATTTAGATTTAACCTCTTTTGTTATTTTTTTTATTTTCTCGAATTTATAGAGTTTATCATTGCTTTCAAAAAATGATGAACCACCAAGTCGGGCAGAAACTTTGTTGTCAATAAAATCCATTATTATTCCTCCAAAACTAATTTAGTATAATATATAATATTTTAATAAATAGTTTTTTGATACAATAAAACAAAACTATTTAAATTTCGTTGAAGGATAATAATCTGATTTATAGAATTGAATAAAAAGTATCATTTTTAAATTCGATAGGAGGGGGAAGCTAATGATAAATTTTTCTTTAGACAATAAAAACTTAAAAGTTGAGTTTTTAAGTAAAGAATTGGACCATCATATTGCAAATGAAGTAAGAGAAGAGATTGATTATGTTATACAAGATAAGCAAATCAAAAATATAGTTTTTGATTTTAAAAATATGAATTTTATGGATTCTTCAGGTATTGGAGTAGTTATTGGTAGATACAAAAAAATATCTAGTGAGGGTGGAAAAGTAGCTGTAATTAATTTAAATTCAAGAGTAAAAAAGGTTTTTGATTTATCTGGAATGAATAAGATAATACAAATTCACGACACTTATGAAGATGCTGTAAGTTCTTTTTTAGGAGGCGTTGCAAATGAATAATATAGTGGAAGTAAAATTTTCAGCAAGATCAGAAAATGAAAGTTTTGCAAGAGTAATAGTTGCATCATTTGCAGCTAAGTTAGATCCTACATTAGATGAAATTGCAGATATAAAAACTGCGGTATCTGAAGCTGTAACTAATTCAATAATACATGGATATGATGAAGATGAAACTAAATTTGTTAATATAAGATGTGAAATAGAAGATAGAGAAATAACTATCACAGTAGAAGACACTGGAAATGGTATAGAAGATTTAGATATGGCCATGCAGCCATTGTATACATCGAAACCTGAATTAGAAAGATCTGGTATGGGATTTACCGTTATGGAAAGTTTCATGGATAAAGTAACTGTTTCTTCTAAAAAGGGCGAGGGAACTAAAGTTATTATGAAAAAGAAAATAGATTCATCTAATATAGAATAGAGGTTTTGTTATGGGGATAACTGCCAATAAAGAAGAAAGAAAGGGATTGCTTAGTCATGAGGAGACTTTAAGATTAATACAACTTGTACAAAATGGGGATGAAGAAGCAAAAGAAATACTTATAGAGAGTAATTTAGGGTTAGTTAGAAGTGTTGTATCTAAATTTTTAAATATAGGGTATGAAAGAGATGATTTATTTCAATTAGGGTCAATAGGACTTATAAAATCAATTTATAAATTTGATCCTAAATTTAATGTTAAATTCTCTACATATGCAGTACCTATGATTTTAGGAGAAATAAAAAGATATTTAAGAGATGATGGAATGATAAAAGTCTCAAGATCTTTAAAACAAGTAGCAATAAAAGCTAAAACGCAGACTGAAGTTCTGACTAAAAAATTAGGAAGAGAACCGACTATAGAGGAACTAGCAAAAGTTGTAGGAGTAGATAAAGAAGAATTAGTTATGGCATTAGAATCAAATTTCTCTGTGGAATATTTACATGGAGTAATACATGAAGAAGAAGGAGCACCTATATGTCTAATTGATAAAATAAGTCTAAAAGGTGAAGATGAAGAAGATAAAGTTATAGATAATCTTTTATTAAAAGAGGTATTGGGAAAATTAGATAAAAGAGAAAGACAGATTATAATGCTTAGGTACTTTGAAGATAAGACTCAAAGTGAAATAGGAGAACTTTTAAATATATCTCAAGTGCAAGTTTCTAGAATAGAGAAAAAAGTATTATCAAAACTAAAGACTTATATAGGATAAAAATAAACCCTTAAATTAAGGGTTTATTTTTTTTGTTTTGTTAAATAATAACAATATATAGCTTGATTAAATAGGAGGTAAGAATATGGATAAAAATTACAAAGAATATGTTGATAAAATAAGTCCTAAACCTACATATGCAAAAAATTATATATTAGCATTTATCGTAGGTGGAATAATTTGTGTAATTGGACAGGCTATAAATGATGTTTATATGAATTTTGGACTAGATAAATTGAAAGCAGCTGGAGCAACATCTATGACTTTAATTTTTGTAGGTGCATTTTTAACAGGATTAGGAGTTTATGACTTAATTGGAAAAAGGGCAGGTGCTGGATCTATTATTCCAATAACTGGATTTGCAAATTCTATAGTATCACCCGCTATGGAGTACAAAAGAGAAGGCTATGTAATGGGTGTTGGAGCAAATTTATTTAAGATTGCAGGGCCTGTTTTAGTTTATGGGATAGGTTCATCTGTGTTATGTGGGTTAATATACTACATAATAAAATTTGTCATATAGAAAGGAGATATATAGGTGGCTAGAAATAGGATAGGAAAAAGGACTATTAAATTAGAGAATGGACCAACTATAATATCTACATCATCAATAGTGGGGCCTAAAGAAGCGAATGGGCCTCTTAAAGAATATTTTGATATGAAGCTAGACGATGATTTATTTGGAGAAAAAAGTTGGGAATTTGCAGAAAGCAAGATGGTTCAAACAGTTATAGAAAACGCTATAAAAAATGGAAATAAGTCTGTAGATGATATAGATTATATGATTGCTGGGGATTTACTAAATCAGCTTTTATCAACATCATTTGCAGCTAGGGAAGTAAACATACCATTTTTAGGAGTTTATGGAGCATGTTCTACAATGGCGCTGTCTTTATCATTAGGGTCTATGTTAGTTGATGGAGGATTTGCTGATTTAGTAGTTGCAGCGACATCAAGTCATTACTGTACGGCAGAAAGACAATTTAGATTTCCACTAGAATTAGGAAATCAAAAACCTATGACGGCACAATGGACAGTTACAGGATCTGGTTGCTCTTTGATATCTAGTAATGGAGAAGGACCAAAGGTTAAGTATATAACAATAGGAAAGGTAATTGATAAAGGTATAAGTGATGCAAACAACATGGGTGCAGCTATGGCTCCAGCTGCTATAGACACGATATACTCTTACTTTGTAGATACAAAAGATGATCCAAATAGTTTTGACATGATTGCAACAGGTGATTTAGGTAAACTAGGTATGCAAATAACTATAGACTTATTAAAAGAAAAAGGATTAGATATATCTAAAGTTTATACTGATTGTGGAGTAGAAATTTTTAATTTAGATGATCAAGATGTTCATTGTGGTGGAAGTGGATGTGGATGTTCAGCATCTGTTTTCAATGGATATATTTATAAAATGTTAAAATCTAAAAAATTTAATAAGGTTATGTTAGTTTCAACAGGGGCATTATTATCACCTACAAGTACATTGCAAAAAGAGAGCATACCTAGTGTAGCTCATGCTGTAGTTATAGAAAATGAATAGGAGGTGTAAGAAGTGCTTATAGAGTATCTTAAAGTATTTTTAGTAGGCGGAACTATATGTTTAATTGCTCAGATATTAATGGACTACTTTAAATTACAAACACCATATGTAATGGTTACTTATGTAACAAGTGGAGTAATATTAAGCTTTTTAGGTGTATATCAGCCTATTGTAGAGTTTGGAGGTTCTGGAGCAACTGTTCCTATAATAGGGTTTGGATATTCTTTATATAATGGAGTTGTTAAAGCAATAGAACAAGATGGATTTATGGGTATTTTTACAGGTGGTATAACTGCAACTGCAGGAGGAATAACAGCAGCTATATTTTTTGGATATATAATGGCAGTTGTATTTACCCCAAAGGCTAAGCCATAAAATAAAAAGAACTATATGAGAATTAACTCATATAGTTCTTTTTTTATGCAGCTGGTTTTGCTGCTGTATTAGGTTTCTGAGTGGTTTGAGTAGGTGAAGTTTGATTATTACCTTGAGGTGGAGTAGGAGTTACTTCATTACCACCACCTGTTGTTCCTCCACCGGCACCTGTATCTGGATTAGGGCCAGTGCCGCCACCTGTATTTCCACCGCCAGTTCCTGGGTTAGTTCCAGTACCTGGATTATTATTTTCGTTACCACCAGTATTGTTGCCATTATTTCCATTATCTCCAGGATTAGGGTTTTCTGGAGTTGGATTTTCTGGAGAAGGAGTTTCCGTTTCAGGTTTATTTTCTTCTTCTGCAGGAGGCGCTGTAGTCTCTGGTGGCGGAGTATAAGAAGAATGAGTAGTAGGTATGTGTCCTTTTATGAAAGCAGCCATACCAGAGTTATAAGCTCCTTTAGGAACTATACTACCATTCAATAAGTTTATATTATAAAATTCTATATTACTAGCCTTTTTAAAATCAATTGGATCAAGTCCGTCATGCACTTTACCCATTACTTTAGACCATAATTTAGCAGAAGTTGAACTTCCGTGGGCAACACCTCTACGAGGTATAGTTTCTTTTGTAGTTGGATCAATTCTATAATCATCACCTATATAAGTTGCACCTACATAATAAGGTGTGTATCCAACAAACCAAGCGTCTTTGTTATCATTAGTTGTACCAGTTTTACCAGCTACAGGCATATCACTAAATTTAGCAGTTTTACCTATACCTTCTGTAATAACAGCTTTAAGCATATCTGTAAGAACATATGCAACTTCGGGGTCTACAACTTTATGTTCTTCTGGAGTATTTTGTATTAACACTTGACCATCTGAAGATTCAACTGTTGTAAATGTTATAGGTTCAACATAAGTTCCACCGTTAGCTAAAGTTCCATAAGCAGCAGCCATATCAAGTGGAGAAGCTCCTTTTGTCATACCACCTAGAGTAAGAGCAGGGAATGTTCTATCTCTGCCACCAGGACCATCTTTTAAATCAGATAATCCGAAGTTTTTTAGGTAATCAAGCATAACTTCAACACTTTCATTATAAGTTGAACCAAGTTGTTCAGCTACTTTTATTGCTATTGTATTTGATGAATAAGCTAAAGCTTTACGCATTGTCATATCACCAGATCCAGATGTCGTAGTTTTAGGGTCCCATTTACTATTTTCCTTAAATTTATATCCTCCACGAGCATCACTAAATGTGTCTGCTTGATTCATTCCGTTATCAATGGCTGGAGTATAAACTGATAATGGTTTTATAGTAGAACCAGGTTGATGTGGTTCAGTAGCTCTATTTAAAACTTTTCTAGCTTTAATTTCTCTACCACCAATTAATGCTTTTATTTTACCAGTTCTATAATCTAAAACTACCATAGCAGCCTGAGGTTGAGGAATTTTATCTGGACCAAAAAAGTCAGTACCTGGGAAGTTATTTCTATTATTAAATTCAGTTTCTAAATCGCTTTGCATATTTTTATCTATAGTAGTACGTATTTTTAGACCACCATTAAAGTACAATGTATTAGCTTCAGTTTCAGTATATCCTTGAGTTATAAGACTATTTATAACATCAGTTTCTATAAGGTCTTCAACTGACGAAGCTGGCTTTTTAGATGGTTTAGGTAATTGTATATTTATTTGCTCTGCAACAGCTTTGTCATGTTCTTCTTGAGTTAAGTAACCAAGTTCTAACATTTTCATTAAAACTGTTTCTTGTCTTTTCTTAGCATTAGGGTTTAACTCTACTTTTCTGCAAACCATATTACCTTTTTTTAATTCTCTAAAAGTATCATCATCAGGGATAAGACCCCAGTCATAAAGTTTATTAACCATATCTGATTCTACTTTAGTAGGTTCATCAAAACCATCACTCTTTAAATAGAATTTTAATTTTCCTTTTAACTCATCTTTAGTTTCATTACCTGTTAATTTTGCAGTGTTATAAGCTGCATATTTATTAGGATTTTGAGTTATACCGACAATCATAGCTGATTCCGCAACTGAAAGATCTTTAGCATGTTTATTAAAGTATGCATTTGCAGCAGCTTCAACACCTATAGCACCTCTTCCAAAGTATGCACTATTTAAATAAAGTTCTAAAACTTCATTCTTGTTAAGAGTCTTATCCATCTCTAAAGCATAGTAAATATCTTTAATTTTACGGACTACAGACACTTCACTAGAAGTAAGTAAGTTTTTAGAAACCTGCATATCTATAGTACTTCCTCCAGGAGAAGAAGATGTAAATATATTTATAAGAGTGGCTTTAGCAAGCCCTTTAAAATCTACACCATTATGATCATAAAATCTTTCATCTTCTATAGATACAAGTGCATGTTGAAGATGAGCTGGCATATCTTTTATAGATATAGGAATCTTTTTATTATCTGTCGGAGGATTTCCCATTAAAGATCCATCACTATATAAAAGTTCTGTAACTGTATTAACTTTTTTATCAAGAGCAGCTTTTGTAACAGGCTCTACGTCTTTTAAGGCTACAAATACTAGTGCAGTTGAAACTGCAACTCCTAATACCAACATAACTAAAAGTGTAACACCTACAGTTCTAAATATTTTAAACTTATCCTTTTTTGAAGATTTAGAAATACTTTTAGTTTTTTGACTACTGTTTTTAGTTGATTTCCTCGACGAGGCAGTAGGTTTAGTACTAGAGGAGCTAACTTTTTTTCTACGTATTTTGTTTTTGTCATTGTTATCATTTCCCATGAAATTAACCTCCTTACTATAAGAATATATTATATCATATATGCGAATAATTTTGTATTTTATAGATAAAAATGAATATTATGTAATTAATTAGTCGTGGTGTTAGTTGGCTATTTGAATTTAACATTTAACTATGATACAATATTAATTATTTTTAACTAAGTATAAAAAAAATATGTGTGAGGTGTACATATGATTGAAATAAATGAGCAATTGAAGATAATTAAAAAAGGTGCAGCTGAAATAATCTCTGAAGAAGATATTGTTAAAAAGCTAGAGAAATCTGCCAAAGAAAATAAGCCATTAACAATAAAATTAGGATTAGATCCTTCTGCGCCAGATATTCACTTAGGACACACTGTTGTTTTAAGAAAAATGAAAGCATTCCAAGATTTAGGACATCAAGTAGTTATAATAATAGGTGATGCAACAGGTATGATAGGAGATCCAACTGGAAAGTCAGCAGTTAGAAAGCAACTATCTCATGAACAAGTTTTAGAAAATGCAAGAACATATCAAGAACAAATATTTAAAATATTAGATAGAGAAAAAACAATAGTAAAATTCAATAGCGAGTGGTTACAAACTATGAATTTCATGGATGTTGCTAACTTAGCATCTAAGTATACTGTTGCGAGAATGTTAGAAAGAGATGATTTCAAGAAAAGATTTGCCTCTAATCAATCTATATCAATACATGAATTTTTCTACCCATTAATGCAAGGATATGATTCAGTAGCAATAAAAGCTGATATAGAAATGGGAGGAACGGACCAAAAGTTTAATATATTAATGGGACGAACTCTTCAAAAAGAGTATGATCAAGAGCCTCAAATTGCTTTATTAATGCCTATAATAGAAGGTACTGATGGAGTTAAGAAGATGAGTAAATCATTAGGTAATTATATTGGTATAAGCGAAGCTCCTAATGATATGTATGGAAAAACAATGTCTATTCCAGATGAATTAATAATAAGATATTTTGAGTTAGTTACAGATGAACATCCTGACTCAATAGAAGCTATGAAGTCTGATATAGAACAAGATAAAGTAAATCCAAGAGACTTAAAAATGAAATTAGCTAAAGAAGTTGTAAAACTATACCATGGAGAAGAGAAAGCATTAGAAGCAGAGCAATATTTTAAATCTGTATTCCAAAAAAAGAATATTCCAGATGATATAGCTGAAATGGAAGTTTCTATAGAAGAGTGTGAAGAAGGTTTATTCTTTATACCAAAGATAGTTACAGGATTAAAACTTTCTCCATCTACAAGTGAAGCTAGAAGATTATTAAAGCAAGGTGGAATAAAGCTTAATGGTGAAAAAGTTGAAAATGACAAAATAGCTTTAGAAACTGGAGATATAATCCAAGTAGGAAAAAGAAAATTTGCAAAAATAATAATTAACAAGTAATTATAAGCCCTCCTTACATAATATAGTAAGGGGGGCTTTTTATGAAAAAAATATTAGTTCAAAGAAGAAAACAAAAAATTAAAAAGAATATAATAATGTTTATAATAATATTTTTAATATCTACATTAATAGGAACATTTATATACATAGATAACAAATTGAGACCAACTATTACGGTTATAGCAGAAACAAAAGCGGAAGAACTTGCTAATAAATCTATAAATAAAGCTGTTGCAAGTGTCATAGATAATAGCGTTAAGTATGAAGATTTAATAAATGTAAAGACTGGAGAAAATGGCAAAATAACGATGATGCAAGCTAATTCTATAGCTATGAATGAAATAGCTTCACAAGTTGCTCTAGAAATACAATCAGAAATGAAAAAAATTAAAACAACGTCCACGTATATACCTATAGGAACTGCTCTTGGAAGTCCGCTTTTAGCAAAGTATGGTCCTAAAATAAAAGTATCTATAGAACCTATAGGAAATGTATATGTAGACTTTGGAACTGATTTTGAGTCTTCAGGAATAAATCAAACAAGGCATAGAATATATTTAAAAGCAAAAACACAAGTAAAAGTAGTAGTACCACTTACAACATCTACTAAAGAAGTTAAGACTCAAATTCCTATATGTGAAACTGTAATTGTAGGAGATGTTCCACAAAGTTATGTAAATGTTCCAGAGAAAGATATAGTTAATGTAATGCCTAAAAATATAAATAAATCAAATTAAAAGAGGGAGATTATTCTCCCTCTAACATCCAACCTATATATACTCCATATCCAGTAGAGGGATTATTTTCAATTGCATGTGATACTGCACCTATAATCTTATCATCTTGTATTATTGGAGTACCACTCATACCTTGAACTATACCTCCAGTTAACTGTAATAGTTCTTTATCTACAATTTCTATTTTAAAAGTTTTTGATTCAGGACTTCTTTGTTTCTTTATATTTAATATATTAATTTCATATTCTGTAGGCTCGCCATTCGAAGTTTGTAAAAGAATTGAAGCTTTTCCAGTTTTAACTTCTCCTAATTGAGCAACTTTGTATTGTTTAAATTTTGATAAATCTAATTTATGAACAGTTCCTTTTATTCCAAAATTAGAGTTATCTTTAAAATCTCCTATGAATTCATTTTTTTCGCCATTTATACATCCTACAGTTCCTTTGTATGATTTATCTATTGTTAAATTAGATGTTGAAGATATATATCCATTTTTAATAGGTAAATTTTTATTAAATCCGACACTTATAGGATGAGCAACTGCTCCAAAATTATTGTTTTGTGGATTTACATATGTTAAAGTAGCAAATCCAGATACTATATTATTGAAATTTATTTTTTCTAAAATTTCTTTACTAGTATCAATATCTAACTTTTCGTTATTTCTTAACACTTTGACTTTAACATTTTCATTTTCTGATAATGCATTTAGCAAACTAGAAAAATCTGAATAATTATTTATCTCATTATTATTTATTGATATTAATGAATCTCCTATTTTAAATGAAGAATCAGTAAAATTATTTCTAACCATAAGATATTGTAATTCAGCATCTATTTGCGTTATGTTACCAATAGGTATTAAATAATTAGAATCATTTTTTGTTGTAGGTTCTGAATAAATAAATCCTATTGACAGAAAATATATTAAAAATGTTGTTAAAAAACACTTTTTTAGATTCATTAAAACACCTTCTTTCTGATAGAGTCTGTGATGATTAATGGTGCTTCTTTAATATTAGATTGTGCAGGATAAAAATTTTAATCCGTAGAAAACAGACACAATAAAACCATTGTTTTCAAAATATAAAAATAATCACCTAAAATTAAGTATTTTAGGTGATTTAAACTTTTTTATATTTTTTTATTTTTTTTCTTTTTTTTATTTTAGGTTTAGATCTGGAACCACTTGTAGCAGGTATTGGAGGGACAAAGGTAGTTTCATCATTATCAGGAGAGGAATCAGAGTCTGAATCTGGAGAACAACCTTGTTTAACTGAAGCTATTAAAGCAAGCTCATCTGAGAAAGTAGCAAAAAAACTGGCGAGTATATTTAAATCAGTTGCATTTACTTCTTCAGCAACAGCTATAGCTAAACTAGATGCTAAAACTATATAATCTACATACCCAAAGCGGCAAAGTCTAGACTTATCATTGTTGCTTCTATTTACTTTAGACATATTAACCTCCAAAATTGTGTATATAAAATATATATGAGACTATTTAAATACAAACAACTATAAAATAAATTAATTGTAATTATCATTAACTTACATAAAAACAAAGCCTATTGTTTAAATTATATATATACTTTACTAGAGAGAGGAGATAGACATGAAAAATTATAGACTTTTTATAGTTGCTATAATAGCTATAGGCGTTATATTTATAGGAACATCAAACCCAGCAAAAAATTTATATAAATCTACTAATTTTATAAGTAAAAACAATATAACTGAAAAAGAAACTAAAAAAGACGATGATAATAAAAGAGTTAAAAATAATAGTGAATACACAATATGTATAGACCCAGGACATCAAGAAAAAGGAGATCCTAATTTAGAGCCAGTAGCACCTGGATCAAATTCTAAAAAAGCTAGAGTTTCATCTGGAGCAACTGGAATAGCAACTAAAAAACCTGAATACAAGCTAAACCTTGAGGCATCAATCGTTTTGAAGCATATTTTAGAAAATAAAGGTTATAATGTTGTAATGACAAGAGAGCGCCATGATATAAATATAAGTAATGCAGAAAGAGCTATATTAGCTAACGACAAAAATGCAGATATGGTTATACGAGTTCATGCAGATAGTTTAGATAATTCGGGAAAAACTGGTGCATCTATTTTGATTCCTCAAAAAGATGGACAATATACATCTAAAATTTTTGAAGATAGTAATAAGTGTGCATTAAAAATAAAAGATGCATTAGAAAAAGAAAACATACAGGTAAATGGAATATTTGAAAGAAATGATTTAACTGGATTTAATTGGTCTAAAGTTCCTGTAGTGCTAATAGAAATGGGGTTTATGAGTAATTATAATGAAGACCTAATGATGTCTAACCCTGAATATCAAAGAAAAATGATGCAAAGTGTAGCAGATGGATTAGAAACATACTTAAAAGATACAGAAAATAGGAATTAAAAATAAATATAAAGGTTAACAAATATTAAAAAAAGTAATATATTGTTAATATCGAAATAAAATTTAGGTTGTAAATTCAACTATCAGGTGATTATGATGAGAAAAAGAATAGAAAATGTTTATGGAAAAGCTCTAACAGGAACTTTTAAAGTAGTAAATCCAGTAAAAAAAAGTATAATAACTACAGATTGTGAAGTGCATATTTTTATACAAGCAAATGCATTGGAAATATTGAAAAATGAAGGATACATGACACAATATAAGTTTTTTAAAGCATATTTGCCTCAAATAAACAAAGGGTTAATATGGGCAGATCAGGATTTTAAAAGTTATCATCACTTTTATAATCCATATGTAAAAAGAGGAAAGTTTGGATACGAAGAGAATGCATTTACTTTAATAAATAAGTATTATAATAAAGCTTTAAAGTTTTTTGCATTAGACAAGTTTGAACTTAGTTTATTTTACTTTGGAGCGGCATGCCATGTACTTCAAGATTTAACTATACCTCAACACGCTAAAGGAAAGCTTTTAGACAATCATAGACAATTTGAAGTGTATATAAAAAATAATTATATGTCTATACCAAGATTAAGAGCAAAAGATGGAATGATTCAAAAAAGTAGTGTAGAAGAATATATTAATTATAATGCGACTCAAGCTATGAATTATGATAAAATGTATGAAAATGTAAATGATTTAAAAAATAAGTTTTATATGTTATCAACTAAATGCTTACCATTAGCACAAAAAACAACCGCTGGATTTTTGACAATGTTTTTTGATGATATATTTAGTAATGAATAAAGCCCTCTTGTTAGAGAGGGCTTTATTCATTACTAAATATATGGTAAAATACATGAAAATATTTGTATTACTTGATTAGATTAAAAAAAGAAGATATTATGTTATAGATAATAAAATTAGAAGAGGTGTTTAGATGCTAGTTGTTGAAAATGTTAGCCATGGATTTGGTGGAAGAACTATACTTGAAAATGTGTCGTTTAGACTTAGAAAGGGCGAACATATTGCTCTTATCGGAGCAAATGGAGAAGGAAAATCTACATTTTTAAATATAATAACAAAAAAACTTATGCCAGATGCTGGAAATATAAAGTGGTCGTCGAGGGTAACGGTAGGATACTTAGACCAACATACAGTATTAACAAAAGGAAAATCAATAAGAGAAGTTTTAAGAGATGCTTTTAAACCTATGTTTGACTTAGAACAAGAAATGATATCTATGTATGATAAAATGGGTGAAGCTGACGAAGATGAAATGACAAAGTTAATGGAAGGTACTGCAGAAATTCAAACTATTTTGGAAAATAGTGGTTTTTATATGATTGATGCAAAAATACAAGAAATTGCTAATGGATTAGGTCTTGGAGAAATAGGCCTGGATAAAGATGTAACGGATTTAAGTGGAGGTCAAAGAACTAAGGTTTTACTGACAAAGCTACTTTTAGAAAACCCTGTAATACTTATATTAGACGAGCCTACTAACTATTTAGATGTAGAACATATAGCTTGGTTAACAAGATATCTACAAGAATATGAAAATAGTTTTATCTTAGTATCACATGATGTACCATTCATAAATGATACATGTAATGTAATTTACCATATGGAAAACGGAGAACTTAATAGATACAAAGGAAATTATGATGAATTTGAAAGACTTAGAGATATAAAGAAAAGACAAGAAGAACAAGCTTATGACAAGCAAATAGAAGAAAGAAAGAGATTAGAAGACTTTGTTGCTAGAAATAAGGCTAGAGTTGCAACTCGTGGTATGGCAAACAGTAGACAAAAACAACTTGATAAAATGGAAATTTTAGAAAGACCAAAGGAGAAGATAAAGCCTACATTCAAATTTACGGAGTCAAGAGCTTCTAGTAGATTTGTATTCACAACTGAAGATTTAGTATTAGGATATGATGAAGCACTAACAAAACCTCTTAACTTTACATTAGAGAGAAATCAAAAGATTGCTTTAAGAGGTATGAATGGGATAG
Source organism: Paraclostridium sp. MRS3W1 (assembly GCF_032465715.1). Lineage (NCBI taxonomy): Bacteria > Bacillati > Bacillota > Clostridia > Peptostreptococcales > Peptostreptococcaceae > Paraclostridium > Paraclostridium sp. MRS3W1. The sequence goes on from NZ_JAWDJM010000020.1 coordinate 27,154, forward strand.
GAAAGTCTACTCTTTTAAAAACTCTTTTAGGAATAATAAAGCCTTTTGATGGAAAAGTTGAGTTAGGTGATTATCTAGAAGTTGGATATTTTGAGCAAGAAAGTTCAAGAGAAAATAGTAATACTCCAATGGATGAAATATGGGCAGAATACCCAGGGCTTACTAATTTTGAAGTAAGACAATCATTATCTAAGTGTGGACTTACAAACGATCATATAACAAGCCAAATGAGAGTTTTAAGTGGAGGAGAAGCTGCTAAAGTAAGATTATGTAAATTAATGTTAAAACAAATAAACTTCTTAGTTTTAGATGAGCCTACAAACCATTTAGATGTAGAAGCCAAAGATGAACTAAAAAAAGCTATAAGAGAATTTAAAGGAACTGTACTTTTAGTATCACATGAGCCTGAATTCTATGAAGATATAGTGGATGATGTATGGAATATAGAGGATTTCACAACTAAAATAGTATAATATAGGATAATAATATGAATAGAATTTTAAGTTTTTTAATATCATTAGCATTAAGTTTATTTATAATAACTTCGGTTGTTAGCTTTACTGTTAAATTTAAACAAATATATTATTTTGATATAAGCTATTTGAATATTCCTATATTAAGTGATATGAATGAAGAAGAGATAAAGCTAAATTATGATTACTTAATAGACTATAATACTAGTAATGAAAAAATGAATTTTAAATTGCCGACATTAGAGTCATCGACACAAGGTAAAATTCACTTTGAAGAAGTTCGAAATATATTTCAAAACTTAGCTATAATAAATAAAATAACTTTAATATTAGTTGTTATAGGTGCATATATATGTTTTAAATGCAAAAACTTGGATGTATTAAAATATAGTGCATGGACATTGATAACACTGCCTATTTTAATAGCTATCCCAATTATTATAAATTTTGAAAAAAGTTTTGAGATGTTTCATAAATTATTTTTCAATAATGATTACTGGATATTTGACCCGACAATAGATCCCGTAATAAATATGCTGCCTTCAGAATTTTTCCTTCATGAAGGAATTTTGATATTAGGGATTATATTTTCTATAAGTATATTAATGTTATTTATTTATAAAAAAACAATAAAAAATTTGCGTCGCTCATGTCGCTAAAAATCTTATAGAAAGTATATAAAAAAATACTTCTTAAGTGTAAAAAGGAGTGGTAGTTACCACTCCTTTAAAAATATATTTACTTAGGTTGTTTTTTACCTAAGTTTAGTATATCTCCTATTTTGCTCATTATGTAATCATGACTTTTTTTGTTGTGAGGAACTAGACAAGAAGAACAATCCTTTATTCCATCATCTGTGTATTTAAAGTTACCACCACATTCATCTTTTAAAGCGTATAAAGGACAATAGCAAAATAGACAATTGAAATTATCGGGATTGCTTACTTTATGACAGGGAAAGTATTCACATTTATCATTTCTAAAAAATTTATAATTTTCAGACATACTTGTACCTCCTAATTATTTAGAGTTTTAATATAATTATACTAAAAAATTACAATAGTGGTATAATAAAAAAAAGTACATTAAATGAGGTGTTTCAATGGATAAAATAGTAGAAAAAGCATTGTTAGTAGGATTAAATATAACTACTAATGTAAAGAAAGTTGATGATATAGATATTAATGAATCTATGGAAGAATTAAAAGAACTTGCAAAAGCTGCTGGAGCAGAAGTTGTAGGGAGCATAATTCAAAATAGACCAGCTAGAGAGGCTGCTTTTTATATAGGTAAAGGAAAAGTAGAAGAGATAAGAGCTTACTGTGAATCTCTAGATGCTACAGTTGTTATATTCAATGATGAATTATCTGGAGCCCAAATAAGAAATATAGAAGAGTTAGTTCAGAGAAAAGTAATAGACAGAACAACTTTAATATTGGATATATTTGCACAAAGAGCTTTAAGCAAAGAAGGTAAATTACAAGTTGAGTTGGCTCAGTTAAAATACAGAATGCCTAGACTGTATGGTATGGGTGGAGAAATGAGTAGAACTGGGGCAGGTATTGGAACAAGAGGGCCAGGAGAACAAAAGTTAGAAGTTGATAAAAGACATATCTTAAATAAAATGGCAGATATAAGACAAGAACTTAGAGATGTTAAGAAAAACAGAGACACTCAAAGGGCACAGAGATTAAAGTCTAATATACCTATTGTTGCATTAGTAGGATATACAAATGCAGGGAAATCTACACTGTTGAATGAGCTTATCAAAACACATAAAGATTATAGTGTTGAAAAAGAAGTTTTATCAAAAGATATGCTATTTGCAACTTTAGATGTAACTCTAAGAAAAGCATTACTTCCGAATAAAAGAGAGTTTTTAGTTGTAGATACAGTAGGATTTGTAAGTAAATTGCCACATGATTTAGTTGAGGCGTTTAAAGCTACATTAGAAGAAGTACATTATGCAGACTTAATAGTTCATGTAGTAGATGCGACTAATGATAGTTTTGAAATCCAGGAAAATACGACTAAAAATGTTTTAAAAGAACTAGATGCAAATGATAAGCCAACAATAATGGCTTACAACAAAATTGATAGACTAGAACTAGATATTTATCCTAAAAACCAAGAAAATACAGTATATATATCTGCTAAACAAGGTATTAATATGGATAAATTAATAGATATGATACAAAATGCGCTAATGGAAAATACGTATAAAGTAAGTTTACTACTTCCATATGATAAAGGGGATGTATTTAATAAATTAAAAAATAAATACAATATTGAAAAATTTGAGTATGTAGAAAATGGAATAGAGTTAACTGTCGACCTAGATGAAGAAGATTACAATATGTATAAAAGCTATATAATAAATGAGTAGGTAGTTAAATGAATATCTCTTGGGATAATATAGAAAATCTAGAAGATCATTTTATAACATATCTTCTGTACAAAGAGTCTAAGACAGTATCTCAAATAAGTAAGATAAGAAATATTGAAATTCAAAAAATAAATGAACAATTAATAAAAGCCAAAATAGAAATAAAATCTTTAATGAAAAGTAAAATAGAATCATCTAAAGATATTCTAGATAAGTTTTTAGAATTAGGTAAAGATGAAAGAATAGATTTGATGAATTCTTTAAATGACGAAAAATTATTGGATTTTAAAAGAAAAATATACAAAAGAATTATGATAGAGAAAAATGCAGAAGATCTTATGATTTTAATATGGGCAACTGGGGAATTAAATGATGATAGATTTTTAAAAATTCTACACCAGCTTACAAATCATAGACACTCAGATGTAAGAAGAATAACATACTCAGCTCTTAGGAAAATATCATCTGTAGAAAGTAGGGAAATTTTTCATAAAGGGCTTTACGATTCAAATGCTCAAACTAGACAATACTGCGCTAAAGCACTTGCAAATATAGGAAATAAAGATAGTTTAGTTATATTACAAAAGCTTAAAAATAAAAATAATTTTGAAAAAAATTATGTTATTAGGGCGTATGAAGAGACTATAAATCAATTAGAAAAAACTCCTCAATAGATAACATAAACAATATAAATTTAACATATAATGGAGTAACAAAAGAAATTACTAAAGTAGTGTAACTCCACATCTTGGTGTGAAAATATGGTTTAGTAGGGGGAGTCTAATTATGATACTAAGACGTTGTGCAGGTGGTATAGTATTTTATGCAAACAAAGTATTAATAGTAAAAAACGACAAAGGTGAATGGACTATTCCTAAAGGAAAAATAAGCGAGAATGATATCGCTAGTGAAGTAGCTCCACAAAAGGTTAAAGACGAAGTTGAGGTTGAGGCTAAAGTTCTAGATATGGCAGGAGATACTATGTATGAATTTTACTCAAAAACTAGACATCAAAAAGTATGTAACGCTATAATGTGGTACATAATGGAGAGCGACAACACTGAGTATAACATTAATGATGAAGATATTACAGAAGCTGGTTTTTTTAAGGTTAAGGATGCTTTAGATATGTTAGCTCATAATAAAGAAAAATCTCTTGTAGAAATTTCTTACAGAAAATTTAAAGATTTAAAAAAGAATAGTACGAATAATTAAGGTTTAATTATTCGTACTTAAATTATAGAACAAGGCATTTGCCTTGTTCTATTTATTTATACTATAATTAGTATATAAACAAGCTAAGGAGGAACTAGATGTATAAAACACTGCATGAATTTGGGACAGATGAAATTACAATAGAAAAGTCTAGATTTATTGGATACGCTAAGCCTATAAAAACAGAAGAAGAAGCTGTTGAATTTATAAATGAAATAAAGAAAAAGCATAAAGATGCAAGACATAATGTTTGGGCATATACTGTAGGAAAAAGTATGAATATACAAAGATATAGCGATGATGGTGAGCCACAGGGAACAGCAGGTATACCTACATTAGAAGTTATAAAAAAAGAAGATTTAAGAGATGTAGTAGTTGTTGTTACTAGATATTTTGGAGGAATAAAGTTAGGTGCAGGAGGACTTGTTAGGGCATATACAAAAGGAGCTAAAATAGGTCTTGAAGCAGGAAAAATAATAGAAAAAATAATGTATCAAGAAGTTAAAATAAAAATAGATTATAATCAACTTGGAAAAGTTCAAAATGAAATAATGAATATGGGTTACTTTATAAAAGATACTATTTACGAAGATAATGTAGAGATAATAGTATATTCAAGAGCAAATGAAAAAGAAGCTATTATAGAAAGAATTAATGATATAACAAGTGCTACAGCACAGATAACGATAGGAGAAGAATTCTATTTATCAGAAAAAGATGGACAAGTGATACTATAAAAAATGCCCAAAGTTAATTTTATAAAAATTAAACTTTGGGCGATTTTTATTTTTCACATTTATTTTTATTTGGATTAAAAATACCTTTTTTAACTTCTAAAACTCCTATTACAAGTAAAAATACTCCAAAAACTTTTTTTAAAACTTCTGATGATAGGTATGTTGCTAAAAAAGATCCAAATATAGCTCCTAAAATACCAAATGAGGCTATTGGTATTACTAATTTTAAAATAACCTTTTTATTTTTTATATGTATCAATAAAGCGAATATAGTCATAGGTATGGATGAAAGTAAATTTATACTTTGAGCTATTTTAGGGTCAATATTTGCAAATAATATTAATGCAGGAATCAATATTGTACCACCACCCATACCCATACCACCTATTATTCCAGAAAAAAATCCAAGTAAAACAAGAAACATTAAAACACCATCCTTAATGCGGCTATAATCATTATAGATCCAAATGATATTCTTAAAAATCTTCCAGTCAACTTACAAAGTATTTTAGCGCCAACAATGCCTCCAACTATACTTCCTACAGCAACTTTAAGAGTTGTATTTAAATCATAAGTACCTTGAGAAACATATATAAATGAACTTGTAGTTGTTAAAAATAATATTATTGCAAGAGCTGTAGCATGAGACTTATGTTCTTCTACTTTTAAAATATTATTTAAAATAGGGACTAAAAGTGTTCCACCACCAGACCCAAAAACACCGTTTATAAATCCTGTTATTAAACCTATAAATGAATTCTTAATATTAAAATTTAAAAATTTTTTTTCCATAATATCACCTTCTTGAATTATTTTTAACATAAAGCATAAATTATATTTAATTAAAATAAAAATATCTGATATAATTGGGTTATCCATAAAATGTAAGGAGGAAGTGTAATGACAGATATAAATTTTAAAATAGATAAAACAGTAGATTGGTTAAGAGAAAAAGTAAAAGAATCAAATACTAATGGTTTAATAGTAGGTGTGTCTGGGGGTATAGACTCGGCAGTAGTTGCTTACCTTATAAAAAAAGCTTTTCCAAAAGATTCAATGGGTGTAATTATGAGTATAAAAAGTAATCCACAAGATAGATTAGATGCACTTAAAGTAATAGATGGTTGCGAAATAGAGTATTTAGACTTAGATTTAACGGATGAACAAGTTGGAATATATAATAAAGTTACTGATGGTTTAAAAAACAAGGGACTTTATAAAGAAAATAATGATAGAATGAGTGATGCTAACTTAAGAGCTAGAATAAGAATGAGTACAGTATATACAGTTGCAAATAATTTAGGTTATTTAGTTGTAGGAACTGATAACGCAGCAGAAATTCATACAGGGTATTTTACTAAGTATGGAGATGGAGGAGTTGATTTAGTTCCTCTAGCAAACTTAACAAAAAGAGAAGTGTATGAATGGGCTAAAGCTTTAGGTGTTCATGATGATGTTATAAATAAAGCTCCATCAGCTGGGCTTTGGGAAGGTCAAACTGATGAAAATGAAATGGGTACAAGCTATGATATGATAGATGCTGTGGTAAAAGGTGAAATAGAAAAAGTTCCTCAAAAAGACCAAGATATAATAGCAAGACTTCATAGAATTAGTGAGCATAAAAGACATACAGCAGCAGCACCGCCTAAGTTCTAATTTACTAAATTAATGTTTTATGCTAAAATTACGGTGTATATATAGTATAACTTACAAAATATTTATATAGTAAAGTTATATTACGTATTAAATATCCTTATATAAAATATAAGCATAACGCAACTTTATTTTAATTTACATAGCAAGGAGTGGAATTATGGGACGTATAGGAAACATAATCAACAAAAAAGGTAAACAAGACGCTAAGAGAGCAAAAATATTTACAAAACATGCAAGAGCTATAGCAGTTGCAGCTAAAGAAGGTGGAGGAAATCCAGAATACAATGCAACACTAAAAGCAGCAATAGATAAAGCTAAAGCAGACAATATGCCTAATGATAATATAGATAGAGCTATAGCTAAAGGTGCTGGTGGTGGAGCCAACGAAAACTTTGAAACTATAGTTTATGAAGGGTACGGACCAGGAGGAGTTGCGGTAATAGTAGAAACTTTAACTGACAACAAAAACAGAACAGCAGGAAATGTTAGATACTACTTCGATAAAAATGGTGGAAACTTAGGAACTAGTGGATGCGTTTCATTTATGTTTGATAAAAAAGGTCAAATATTAATAGAAGCAACTGATGATGTATCTGAAGAAGAGTTAATGGATATAGCATTAGAAGCTGGAGCTGAAGATCTAATAGTTGAAGAAGATGGATTTGAAGTAGTAACTTCTCCAGAAGATTTCCAAGCTGTTAGAGACGAATTAGAAGGTAAAGGATATAACTTTATATCTGCAGAAGTTAAATTATTACCACAAACAACTACTAAATTAACAGAAGAAGAACAATTAAAGTTCATGAATAGATTAGTAGACATGCTAGAAGATGATGATGATGTTCAATCTATAGCTCATAACTGGGAAATAGAAGAATAAAAAAAGGAGATATTTATATCTCCTTTTTTATTATTTACATTTAAAACTTGAACAACTTGTTTCAGAGTAAAGGTTAGGTCTACCAGTATCAGGACAGACATCGATAGATTCTAAAGTACATAGATTGTTAGAATTATATGAACAAGTATTTACTTTACAGAAAAGGCAAGAGCAAGCTCCTTTATCGTTAGTGTTGTTAGTAAGCTCACTGTAAACTGCATTTTCTAAAAATGATGCACATGCTGTATGTTCTTTTGTTTGAGCTGAACTTCCTTGAATATTAACTCTATCCGCATAACATAAACCTTTACTATTATGAGAACAGTTGTTAACGCTACATTTAATTTTATCCATAATAAATCCTCCTAAAATAGTATTTATTAAAATTATTTCCAAAAGGATTTATAGATATACTTTATAAAAAAAGGCAATATGAACTTTCAAAGTCATATCACTAATTATTTGAATTAAATAATTTATTGAAGTTTGATATATTCATTAGTATCTTTGCAATTAAAATTGAACTTTCTGGATAAGTTTTTAGTTTAGGTATTAAATCGTATAAGCCTGATTCAAAACTCTTGAAATCAAAATTGTATCCATTTTCTAAATAATATTCAAAATTTTTAACATAATCTCTAATAGATAAAAATTCGTATAAAGTTAGCTCTGCAAATATAGTAACTTTATGAGAAGGATGTTTTAAGAGTAAAACTTGTTGTTTAAACTCAATAAATTCAACTCTTGATAGCAATTCATTATCGATACTCAATATTTTCACCTCCATCAAAAAATCATATTTATAAAGTATAATATGAAAATTTATCAATAAATGGGACTAAGGATAGAAAAATATTTAAAATAAAATATTATAATAAATGTAAAAAATGTATAAAAAATAAACAATTGGAAAAAATATCCGATATAAGGAGGTTGTTTTTAATGTTCGAAAAGAAAAAAGAATTTCCTTGGCGAATACCAATTGTTATAATTTTAGGCATAGTAGTTCTCGCTGGAGGGATTTATGTAGGATTTAAATCAACAAATGAAAATATTTCTAAAAAAACCAATTCAGAGCAAAAGAAAGAAGAAACAACAGCAAAAGAAATTTTTAATTTAAGTGAAGACTGTGAAATTTGGGTAGAAAAGACACTTGAAGATGGCACACCTAGCAAAGAAGCTCCAACAATGATCGGTACGATACCGAAAGATTTGGTTGGAAAGTCAAAAGAAGATATAACTAAGTACTTATCGACTAAATATCCTAATAGAAGCATAAAAAAACTAGATACATATGAAATTACTTTACAAGAAAGAGAAACATTTAATGATACTAGTAAGGCTAATCAATTTGCTATAGTTGATAACAAAGGTTTATTAAATGTTTACAAGTACAATGAAAAAGGCGATAGAGAATTTATAGAAAATACAGAAATTGAAACAGAGTCTTTACCTAAAAAAGTTCAAGAAGAAGTTAAATCTGGAATATTTGCAAAATCACAAGATGAAATTTATTCAAAATTAGAAGACTTTGGAAGTTGAAAAAATATAAACTCATAACCAATACTATTGAAAGAGATGAAAGGGAAACTTTTCATCTCTTTATAGTTTATAGCTAAATATGTTATTATATATTAATATAGAACGTAAGTTTCGTAAAAAGGAGTTATTTCAAAATATGATTATTTTAGGTATAGATCCAGGAATTGCTATTGTTGGTTATGGAATTATAGAATATAAAAATAATAAGTTCAGAGTTATTGATTATGGAGCGGTTACTACTCCAGCACACATGGATATATTAAGAAGATTAGAGCTTGTATATAAAGGAATAGACATGCTTATAAAAAATTATAATATTGACGAAGTTGGAATTGAAGAGTTGTTCTTTAATAAAAATGTAAAAACAGCTATAACTGTAGCACAAGCGAGAGGAGTTACAATGCTTGCATGTGCACATAATAACATACCTGTCTATGAATATACACCTCTTCAAGTTAAACAAGGAGTAGTTGGATATGGTAGAGCTCAGAAAGCTCAAGTTCAACAAATGGTTAAGTCATTTTTAAATTTAAAGGCGATACCAAAACCAGATGATGTAGCCGATGCATTAGCGGTTGCAATATGTCATTGTCATTCAAATAAATTAGAAAAAACATTAAAGAACATAGGGGGGCAATATGTATAGTTATATAAAAGGTAAAATTGAAGAAATAAACTTAGATAGTTTAGTAATAGAGGCAAATAATATTGGATATAAAGTAAATGTATCAGCAAATACTTTAGCAGACGTAAAACTAGGGAAAGAATGTAAAATTCATACTAAGCTAATAGTGAGAGAAGATGACATGAGTCTATGTGGATTTTCAACAAAAGAAGAGTTAAAAATGTTTGAATTATTAAATTCAGTTTCTAAAATAGGACCTAAGGTAGCTTTGGGAATTTTATCTTTTGCTACACCTAAACAAATAGGTGCATATATAGTCAGTGAAGATGTAGCAAAAATGTCAAAAGCGCCAGGGGTTGGGAAAAAAACTGCTGAAAGAATTATATTAGAACTAAAAGATAAAATTGATAAAAATAACATAGAGTTTGAACCTACACTTCTTAGCCAAATGCCGATAGCTATATCACAAGATGAAGCAGTTGATGCACTTATTGCATTAGGATATTCATCTCAAGAATCTAAGGAAGCAGTTGATAAGTGTAAAAAAGATGGAATGAACACAGAGGATATAATTAAAAAATCATTAAGTTATATTATGAGCAAATCTCTTAGATAGAGGGGGAAATTGAAATATGTTTGAAGATGAAAATAGAATTATAACATCATCTATGCAAAATGAAGATGTAGACATAGAAAATAATTTAAGGCCAAAGAGTCTAGATGATTATTTAGGGCAAAATAAGGCAAAAGAATTATTGAAAATATTTATAGAGGCAGCAAAAGCTAGAAATGAACAGTTAGACCATGTTTTACTATATGGACCACCAGGTCTTGGAAAAACAACACTTGCATCTATAATAGCTAGCGAGATGGGAGTTAATCTTAGAATAACATCAGGGCCTGCTATAGAAAGAGCTGGAGACTTAGCAGCTATACTTACAAATTTAAATGAAAATGATGTTTTATTTATAGATGAGGTTCATAGAATAAGTAGAACAGTTGAAGAAGTTTTATACTCTGCAATGGAAGATTACTGTTTAGATATAATTATAGGTAAAGGGCCATCTGCGAGAAGTATACGACTTGATTTACCTAAATTTACATTAATTGGAGCAACTACAAAAGCAGGTATGCTAACAAACCCGTTAAGAGATAGATTTGGAGTTATCTGTAAACTAGATTACTATACAGTTGAAGAACTTGCTCAAATCGTAATAAGATCTTCTGCTATTTTAGGAGCTGAAATTCAAATAGGAGGAGCAACAGAGATTGCAAGAAGGTCTAGAGGAACTCCAAGAATTGCAAATAGATTACTAAAAAGAGTTAGAGACTATGCACAAGTTAGAGCAGATGGAAATATAACTGATGAAGTTGCAAATGATGCTTTAGAATTGTTAGGAGTAGATAGCTTAGGACTTGACTATGTTGATGAAAAGTTACTAGTTACAATAATTGAAAAGTTTAAGGGCGGACCAGTAGGATTAGATACATTAGCAGCATCTATTGGAGAAGATAGAAATACTATTGAGGATGTGTATGAACCATATTTACTTCAATTAGGATTTATAAATAGAGGGCCTAGAGGAAGGATTGCCATGCCTCTTGCATATGAACATTTAAATATTCCTTATCCAAAAGAAAAATAGGAAAAATTAATTTATATAGCATTTAATAATAGGATTAATGATAGAAAAAAATTATTTTTTTTGTTATGATGTAATTTGTACTAAAAAATAGAAAGGACGTTTAAATTGAAAACTAGTGATTTTTACTTTGACCTACCAGAAGAATTAATAGCTCAAACACCGTTAGAGGATAGATCTAACTCTAGACTTATGGTTTTAGATAGAAAAACGGGAGATGTTGAGCACAAAATATTTAAAGATGTTATAGATTATCTGAATCCAGGAGACTGTTTAGTTCTTAATAATACAAGAGTTATACCAGCTAGACTTATAGGAGAAAAAGTTGACACTGGAGGGAAAATAGAATTTCTTTTATTAAAAAGAACAGAAAAAGATGTATGGCAAGCTTTAGTAAAACCGGGGAAAAGAGCTAAAATAGGAACAAAATTTTCTTTCGGAAATGGAAAGCTTATAGGCGAGGTTGTAGGGCTTGCAGAAGAAGGTTCTAGATTAGTTAAATTTTACTATGAAGGAATATTTGAAGAAGTACTAGATGAATTAGGAAATATGCCACTACCTCCATATATAACAGAGAGATTAGAAGAAAGAGAAAGATACCAAACTGTATATTCAAAGCATAATGGGTCTGCAGCAGCCCCTACAGCAGGACTTCATTTCACAAATGAATTACTAGAAAGTATAAAAGCAAAAGGAATCGATATAGCTTTTGTAACATTACATGTAGGGCTTGGAACTTTTAGACCTGTAAAAGTTGATGATGTATTAGCACATGAAATGCACTCTGAGTACTATATGGTTGATAAAGAAGCTGCTGAGAAAATAAATAGAGCGAAAAAAAATGAAAATAAAGTTATATGTGTTGGTACTACTAGTTGTAGAACTGTAGAATCAGCAAGTAACGAAAATGGAGAAATTGTAGAGTCTAGTGGATGGACGAATATATTTATATATCCAGGGTATAAGTTTAAGGTAGTAGATAGACTAATAACGAATTTCCATTTACCAGAATCTACTTTAATAATGTTAGTAAGTGCATTAGTTTCAAAAGATGCTGTTTTAAATGCATATAATATAGCTGTTAAAGAAAAATATAGATTCTTTAGTTTTGGAGATGCAATGATAATTAAATAAATTATCAAGGGGGAATAATATGAAAAAACTAGCTGAAAAAAGTTTAGCACTTAAAATTGCATATATATTTGAATCACTGTTAGCTATGGTTGTGCTGCTTGCGGTATTTTTAGGAACAATAGATGTATTAAGAATGATATGGCATTCGTATATTGTTGAATACAGAACTCCAGTACAATATGCTCAGTTTAATGATTTGTTAGGACAAATATTACTGTTAGTCATAGGTGTAGAGTTAGTAGTAATGCTTTCATTACATATTCCAGGGGCGCTAATTGAAGTACTATTGTATGCAATAGCTAGAAAGTTACTATTATTGCCTAAGAGTGAGGGTATGTTAGAGCTATTACTTGGAATTATGGCTATAGCTGGTCTATTTGCAATAAGAAAGTATTTGTTAACTGATGACAATAGCACAATGAATGTAACCAGTATTCATTATGAAGAATGTGAAGATGAAGATTGTGATTGCCATAAGAGAAATTTAGAAAAAGCATTGAAAAATGAAAATAAACAATAGATAAATAAGGAGAGTTATAATGAGTGCAGTAAGATATGAACTTATAAAAACTTGTAAGCAAAGTGGAGCAAGATTAGGAAGATTACACACTCCTCACGGAGTAATAGAAACACCAATATTTATGCCAGTTGGTACTCAAGCAACTGTAAAATCTATGACACCAGAAGAATTAAAAGAAATAGGGTCTCAAATTATTTTAAGTAATACATATCATTTATATATGAGACCAGGACATGATTTAGTTAAAGAAGCTGGAGGGCTTCATAAATTTATGAACTGGGATAAACCTATACTTACAGATAGTGGTGGATTCCAAGTGTTTAGTTTAGGGCCACTTAGAAAAATAACTGAAGAAGGTGTTCACTTTAGATCTCATATAGATGGATCAAAGCACTTTATAAGTCCAGAAAAAGCTATGGAAATACAAAATGCATTAGGTTCAGATATAATGATGGCGTTTGATGAGTGTGCTCCATACCCAGCTGATAGAGAGTATGTAAAAAATTCTTTAGAAAGAACTACTAGATGGTTAGAAAGATGTAAAGAAGCTCATAAAAACACAGAAAATCAAGCTCTATTTGGAATAATCCAAGGAGGAATGTACAAAGATTTAAGAGAACAATCAGCAAGAGAAGTTCTAGCTTTAGACTTACCAGGATATGCTGTTGGAGGATTAAGTGTTGGAGAACCAAAAGATCTTATGTACGAAGTTTTAGATTACACTGTACCTTTAATGCCTGAAGATAAACCTAGATATTTAATGGGAGTAGGAAGTCCTGATGACTTAATAGAAGGTGTTATAAGAGGAATAGATATGTTTGACTGCGTATTACCTACTCGTATAGCTAGAAATGGGACAGCTATGACAAGTGAAGGTAAAGTAGTGGTTAGAAATGCAAAATATGCAAGAGATTTTGGACCATTAGATCCAAATTGTGATTGTTATTGTTGTAGAAACTATACAAGAGCATATATAAGACATTTAGTTAAAGCTAATGAAATTTTAGCTGCTAGACTTATAACTACTCATAACTTACATTTCTTACTAGATTTAATGAAGCAAGTAAGACAAGCGATAATGGAAGATAGATTATTAGATTTTAGAAAAGAATTTTTCCAAAAATATGGCTATGAATTATAATTATTTTAAGTTATAATAATTATTATATAAAACTAAATTGAAGAGTTTTAAGAATATATTATAAAAGGAGTGGGATAAATGCCTCAAGCAGTAGTAGGAATACTTATGTGGGTTGTATTTTTTGCAATTTTTTATTTCTTCTTAATAAGACCACAAAAGAAAAAAGACAAGCAACTTAAAGAAATGAGAGAAAGCTTAGATGTAGGCGCTAAAGTTGTTACAATAGGTGGTATAGTAGCTAATGTAGCTAAGGTTGAAGAAGATGTTGTTATATTAGAAATAGGGCCTAGTAGAACAAAAGTACCATTTGAAAAATGGGCTATAGCTTCTACAGAATCAAAAGAAAAATAAAACGATATTAGTAATTACAAAGCCTTTCCTTGAATATATTTTATATTAGAGGGGAGGTTTTTTTATGGAAAAATCAAATAGCATATTTAAAGGACTTGGATATGCGTACATAATAACATTAATTTGTTTACTAACTTACAATGGACTACTTACTTTTACTAATATGTCAGGAGACAGTATAGCTATGGCTGCTTCTGTTATAACTACAGCTTCTGCTGCATTTGGAGGATTTTATGCATCTAAAAAAATAAAAGAAAAAGGTCTTTTATATGGTATATTAGTTGGACTACTTTACATAGTGTGTTTAATGGTAGTTGTATTTTTAGCTAAAGATTCTTTTGTGTTTGAAATTACATCTATATATAAAGTATTATTGACATCACTTGCAGGTGGAATAGGTGGGGTTTTAGGGGTAAACTTTAAATAAATTTCCACTTATGTAAAATTTATGATATAATCAATAAAGGTTTATATAAGGATAGGAGGTAGTTTCAATGGAAAAGAAGCATATAAAAACTTTATCTAAAGCTACTTTAAAAGAAAGTGCGGCAAAAGGTGGATGTGGAGAATGTCAAACATCTTGTCAATCTGCTTGTAAAACTTCTTGTACAGTTGCAAATCAAGAGTGCGAAAGATAGTAAATATATTTTAAAAAAGAAAAAGCAGCTAATTTAGCTGCTTTTTTTGAGTGAAAATGAATCGATTTGATAGAAAAGATAAATAGTACATAATTACATTTATATGATAATATATAGATATAAACAAACTAGGAGGGACTACAATGGATATGATACATAAATTTTCGATGCACGGGTATAATATAGTTTTAGATGTAAACGGTGGAGCTGTTCATGTTGTTGATGAAGTTGCATATAACCTATTAGACCACTATAAAGAGAAATCTCTAGATGAGATAATAAGTTTATTAAGTGAGACTTATACAGAAGATCAAATAAAAGAAGCTTATAACGAAGTAAAAACATTAGAAGAAGAAGGTTTGTTGTATACAGAAGACACATACAATCATCACCCTAATTTTATAGATAGAAAAAAAGTAGTCAAAGCTTTATGCTTACATGTGGCTCATGATTGTAACTTAAAATGTAAGTACTGTTTTGCTGCGCAAGGAGATTTTGGTGGAGCTAAAGAGTTAATGAGTTATGAAGTAGGTAAAAAAGCAATAGATTACTTAATAGCTAATTCTGGAAATAGAAGAAACTTAGAAATAGACTTCTTTGGTGGAGAACCTCTAATGAATTTTGAAGTTGTAAAACAACTTGTTGAATACGGAAGAAGTATAGAAAAAGAAAATAATAAAAATATAAGATTTACAATAACTACAAATGGAATATTATTAGATGATGAAAAAATAGAGTACATAAATAAACATATGCATAATGTAGTTTTAAGTTTAGATGGAAGAAAAGATGTTAATGATAGAATGAGACCTACATTAAATGATAAAGGTAGTTATGATATAATAATGCCTAAGTTTAAAAAATTAGTTGAAAGTAGACCTAAAGACAAATATTACTACATAAGAGGAACTTTCACTAGGGACAATTTAGATTTCTCGGAAGATGTGCTTCATTTTGCTGATGAGGGATTTGAATTAACATCTGTAGAGCCTGTTGTAGATGATGAAAGCAACCCATTTGCACTTAGAGAAGAAGATTTAGAGACAGTATTTAATGAATATGAAAAATTAGCAGTTAAATACTCTGATAGATTATTAAATGGAGACAAGTTCAAGTTCTTCCACTTTATGATAGATTTAAATCAAGGACCTTGTGTAATAAAGAGAATAACTGGATGTGGAGCAGGTAATGAATATTTAGCTGTAACTCCTGAGGGAGATATGTATCCATGTCATCAGTTTGTTGGAAAAGAAGAGTTTAGATTAGCTAATATAAATGATGAAGAAATAGTAATACCTAGAGAATTAACAGATAAATTCAAAAATGCTCATGTGTATAGTAAGGAAGATTGTAAGAAGTGTTGGAATAAATTCTACTGTTCAGGAGGATGTCATGCAAATGCTATGAACTTTAATGGCGATGTAATGAAACCTTATGAATTAGGTTGTGAAATGCAAAAGAAACGTACAGAATGTTCAATAATGATACAAGCAAGATTAATGATAGAAGGGAAATAGTTTAAATGATTAAGGGGTATAAAGGAAATAATCCTGTAATCGATAGTAGTGTTTTTATAGCTGAATCTGCAGATATAATAGGAAATGTTACTATAGGAAAAAATTCTAATGTATGGTATAACGTGGTTATAAGAGGTGACGAGAATAATATAGTTATAGGTGAAAATACTAATATACAGGATGGAACTGTTATACATATAGAGTATAATAAAGATACTGTAATAGGAAATAATGTAACTGTTGGTCATAAAGCTCTTATACACGGATGTACAATAGGAGATAATACTTTAATAGGAATGGGATCTATAATACTAGGTGGTGTTGAAATAGGAGAATACACTTTAGTAGCTGCTGGAAGTCTGATTCCACCTAATAAGAAAATACCATCTGGAGTGCTTGTAAAAGGAGCTCCAGCACAAGTTGTAAGAGAACTTACAGAAGAAGAAAAACAAAATCTTGTTAATTCTGCATTAAAATATGTAGAAACTGCAAATAATTATAAGTAGAGATGAAAAAAGGGGCAATATAATAATATTGTCCTTTCTTCTCTTATAAAATAAAACTACTTAAACTGAGACTAGGGTGTGAAAAATGAAGGTAAGTTATAGACATTTAAAAAGATATAAAGAAATAGTTCATATACTTTTAAAATATGGATTCAGTATTATTGTTGAAAAACTTAATATAGAAGGAGTAGCTTATAAAATTCCTATAACAAATCCACCGGCAGAGATAAAGAATATGACTACAGGTGAAAGGCTTAGAAAAGTATTTGAAGAATTAGGACCTACGTATGTAAAATTAGGACAGATATTAAGCACGAGAAAAGATTTACTAGATCAAAGTATTATAAGTGAATTGGTAAAGCTAAGAGATAATGTTGAAGTGTTTGATACTGAAATTGCTATGAGTATATTAAAAGAAGAGCTTAGTATGCCTATAGATAAAATTTTCGAAGAGTTTAATGAGACACCTATAGCAGCCGCATCTCTAGGGCAAGTTTATGAAGCAAAATTAATTAGTGGAGAAAATGTAATAGTAAAAATTCAAAGACCTAATGTTGAGCAGTTGATAAAGTCAGATATAGAAATTTTAAAGTCTATTGCATCTGCTCTAACAGATATAAAAAAAGATTTAAATATAGATGTACAAGGTATAGTTGAAGATTTTGAAACTCAGATTTTAAGAGAGTTAGACTACAACTTCGAAGCTATAAATGCTGTTAAGTTCCAAAATATGTTTTCTAATACAAATGAAGTTTATATACCTAAAGTATTTATGGATTATACTACTCAAAAGGTATTAGTATTGGAAAAAATAGTTGGAGTTAAGCTTAGTGACGTAAATAAAATGAAAAAGCTAGGCTGGGATACGGAGAAAATAAGTGAAATAGGAATTAGATCTTTATTTAAACAAATTTTTGAATATGGATTTTTCCACGCAGATCCGCATCCAGGAAATATATTTGTTATAAATGAAAATTGTATAGCGTATATAGATTTTGGAATGATTGGAATTATTGATAAGAAAATGTTAAATACATTAAATTCAATAACACTTGCAGCCGTGGATAGAAATATAGATAGAATAATATACTTACTGATGGAGTTAGATGTAATATCTTATGATACTAACTTAACTGGGCTAAGACAAGATTTACTTTATTTAATGCATTATTATTATGATGTTCCGATAGATAAATTAAGCTTGGGAGATATATTAAATGAAGTATTTAGATTTTGTAGAACATATAAGGCCGCGCTTCCGCCACAATTAGTATTATTAGGAAAAGCTCTTATTACATTAGAGGGTACAGCTAGAGAATTAAATCCTAATTTTTCAATAACTGTTGCAGGAAAATCATTTATGAAGTATTACTACCTAAACAGGTTAAATCCTGAAAATCTAATAAAAGAATCAAAACAAAGCGCTCAAGAAGCTATTGCAGATATAAGGATAATTCCTAGACAAGTAAAATCTATTTTAAGAAATATAGAAAAAAACAATATTAAAATTCACATTGAAGATGTTAAATTCTCTAAATTAGAAAAAATAATAACAGATTTAGCAACTCAACTATCCTTAAGTTTAGTGCTAGCTGCATTATTAGTTGGATCCTCTTTAATAATAGCTTCGCCAAATGTAAATAGCAATTGGTGGGTCAAAGTACTTGCATTTTCAGGGTTTGTAGTTTCTTTTTTAGTAGGAATACTTTTAGTTGTTAAGATAATAAGATCACAATATATAAAAAAATAGGGGGAGATATACATGTTTAACAAAAAATGGACACTTAAGTACACAGGTAGCATAAAAGAATATGATTTAGGTAAAAAAATGAAGATTTCCCCGGAAATAGGGCAAATTTTAAAAAACAGAGGTATTAAAGATAAAGAAGATGCTGAAATTTTTATAAATCCGTCATTAGATTACTTAAGAGACCCATTTTTAATGAAAGATATGAAAAAAGCTGTAGATAGAATAAAATATGCTATGGAAAATAATCAAAATATATGGGTATATGGAGATTACGATGTTGATGGAGTATCATCTACATCTATATTATGTATATATTTCGACTCTATAGGATACCCAGTTAAATACTATATACCAAATAGATTAGAAGAAGGATACGGTATAAATGAAGATGCAATAAGGATACTGAAGGAACAAGAGTGTGATTTAATAATAAGTGTAGATTGTGGAATAACGTCTGTAAAAGAAGTTGAATTAGCTAATGAATTGGGGATAGATATTATAATAACAGATCACCATGAGGTACAAGATAAAATACCAGATGCGTATGCAGTCATAAATCCTAAACAAAAAGATTGTAACTATCCATTTGATATGTTATGTGGTTGCGGAGTAGCATTCAAAATTATACAAGCATTAACTCCTGAAGACGAGTTTAAAAACTCTATGTACAGGTACCTAGAGATAGTAACTTTAGCAACTATATGTGATATAGTACCTTTGGTGGATGAGAACAGAATAATTGTAAAAAATGGCTTGAAGCTTATGAAAGATGGAGAAAATATAGGTCTAAGAGAACTTATAAATGTTTGTGGAATTGAAACTGATAAAATAGGGTCATCGCATATAGGATTTTCTATAGGACCTAGAATTAATGCTTCTGGTAGATTAGGGTATTCATACTTAGGGGTTGAATTATTTACAACTAAATCGAAAGAAGAAGCTATGGAAATAGCTAGTTTATTAGAAGAAAAGAATAATGAAAGACAAATGATAGAAGCTAAAATGTATCAAGAAGCAGAAGATATAATTTTAAATGACAAAAACTATAATTCAGATAAAGTACTAGTAATAGCAAAAGAAGGATGGCAACATGGAGTTATAGGTATAGTTGCATCTAAATTGACAGAAAAGTATTATAAGCCAACAATACTTTTAACTATTGAAGATGGAGAAGCTACTGGGTCTGCTAGATCTATAAAAGGGTTCAGTATATTTGATAGTTTAGTTAATTGTTCAGAGTTACTAAACAAATTTGGTGGACATGAACAAGCAGCAGGACTATCAATGGATTCTAAAAATATAGAAACTTTAAGAAGAAAAGTTAATGAAATTGCAAACTATCAACTTACAGAAGATGATATGGTAGAAAATATATCTGTAGAGTTTGAATTAAATGAAGGTTCTATAGATTTTAATTTAATAGAAGAACTTCATAGTTTAGAGCCTTTTGGAATGAGTAATCCAAGTCCTAGATTTATAATGAGGGAATTAGAAATAAGAGGTATTTTTAGACTAGGAAAAGATAAGAATCACTTAAAATTAAACTTAGAAAAAAATAACGTATATGAATGTATAGGATTTAACATGGCATATATGTCTGAGCAATTTGAGGTAGGAGATAAAGTTGATGTATTATTCCAATTAGATGAAAATAACTACATGGGAAATAGAAAAATACAATTTTTACTAAAAGATATAAGAATGGCATATCCAAAGGATATTGGTAAAAATTTAGATAGTATAAATTTATTTAGAAATATTAAACCTTGTTTAGATTCAAATAATAAAATTTCAAATTATGGAAAAGTTAATATAGACGGATGCAAAGATATAAATATATTTGACTATATAAATGAAAAAAGTTTAGTGATTGCAAATTCAGTAAATGGATTTTTTAAAGCATTATCAGATATATCACTTACTGAATATGAATTTGACATAAATTACAATATTATAGAGAATATAAACAACAAAGTTCAACTTATATTCTTTCCCTATATTGATAAAATAGATTTAAAAAGATATAATAATATTATTCTTTATGATTATTTATATGATATTGAGGAATATTCATGTTTATTTGAAGAAAGTGACAATGAATGTGAAATTATAAAATATTATGATAAGAATGATTTAATATATATAAATAATATTATTAGAAGTATAATTCCAGAGAGAGAAGAATTTATAACTTTATATAAAATAATGTCTAAATATAAAGAAATAAAAATTAATATACTAGACATTAAATCTAAGTTAAACATAGCACCAATAAAATTATTTGCTATGTTAAATGTGTTTAAAGAATTAGATTTAATTAATTTTCATGTGGAAGATGAAAATAGTACTTTAACAATGGAAATTATGCCAAAACCAAGTACTAAGATTGATTTAGCTTCAAGTAAAGTACTACAAGGACTTAATCAACTTAAGGATAAATACAAGCAAAGCTATTAGGAGGATTTAAATGAACTTAAAAGATTCAATAAGAGAGATTAAAGATTTCCCAAAACCAGGTATAGGATTCAAAGACATAACAACTTTATTAAGCAACGGAGAAGCATTTAAGTTTGCGGTAGATGAAATAATAGCAGATCTAAAAGATAAGAATGTTGATATAATAGTTGGACCAGAAGCTAGAGGTTTCTTAATGGGAACACCAGTTGCTTATGGAATGGGTATAGGATTTGTACCAGTAAGAAAGCCAGGCAAGTTACCAGGAGAAACTGAAAAGTTTGAATATGGATTAGAATACGGAACAGACACTTTAGAAATCCATAAAGATTCAATAAAACCAGGGCAAAGAGTTGCAATAGTAGATGACTTATTAGCTACAGGTGGAACTATGGAAGCTGCAGCTAAACTTATAGAAAAATTAGGTGGAGAAGTTGTTTCTATGCAATTTTTAATAGAATTAGAAGAGTTAAATGGTAGAGATAAAGTATCTCAATATCATGTAAACTCACTTGTAAAATATTAATAGTGTTCAATAGTTGGTAAAAAGCCAACTATTTTCATATATATCAAAATTTATACTATAAAATAGGTGGTACTATGCAAGATAAGCAATTACAAGAACTAATAGAAAAAATAAAAAGATATGCCCCTAATGGCGATTTAGACTTAATTGAGAAAGCCTATTACTATGGTAAAAAAGCTCATGAAGGACAATTAAGAAAATCTGGGGAACCATATTTTATACATCCAATAGCTGTTGCTAATATACTTTGTGATATGGAATTAGATATGCAAACTATAGCAGCGGGATTATTACATGATGTAGTTGAAGATACCGAATTTACATATGAAGATATTAAAAATGATTTTGGGGAAGAAATCGCAGACCTTGTTGATGGAGTAACTAAACTTGGACAGATAAAGTATAAGTCTAAGGAAGAGACGCAAGCTGAAAATTTAAGAAAAATGTTTTTAGCTATGTCAAAAGATATAAGAGTAATACTTATAAAATTAGCCGATAGGTTACATAATATGAGGACTCTAAAGTTCATGCCGCCTGAAAAAGCTAAAGCTAAAGCGACAGAAACGCTAGAAATATACGGTGGAATTGCAAGTAGATTAGGAATATACAAAGTAAAATGGGAACTAGAAGATATCGCACTTAGATATATAGACAGTGATGGATATTATGATTTGGTGGAAAAGGTAGCTAAAAAAAGAAGCCAAAGAGAAGCTTATATAGAAAGAATAGTACATATTCTTAAAGAAAAATTTGATGAAGTTAATATAAATTGTGATATATATGGAAGACCTAAGCATTTCTACAGTATATATAGAAAAATGAAAAACAAGCATAAAGATTTTGAAGAAATATATGATTTAATGGCAGTTAGAATAATTGTAAATTCAGTAAAAGATTGTTATGCAGTTTTAGGTATGGTACATACCCTATGGAAGCCAATACCAGGAAGATTTAAAGACTATATAGCTATGCCAAAGCCTAATATGTACCAATCTTTACACACTATAGTTGTAGGACCAGATGGAGAGCCGTTAGAAATTCAAATAAGAACTAATGAAATGCATAACATAGCAGAGTACGGAATTGCTGCACATTGGAAGTATAAAGAAGGAAAAACCACTGTTAAAGAAAGTAAACTAGAAGAAAAACTACAATGGTTAAGACAGATGATGGAGTGGGAAAAAGATTTAAAAGACCCACAAGAATTTATGGATGCATTAAAAGATGATGTATTTAATAGTCAAGTGTATGTATTTACTCCAAAAGGGGATGTAATAGAATTGCCGGCTGGGTCAACACCGATTGATTTTGCATACAGGGTTCATACCAATGTAGGAAACAAATGCGTAGGAGCTAAGATAAATGGAAGAATAGTTACATTGGACTATAAACTACAAAATGGTAATATTGTTGAAATTTTAACTTCAGCAAATTCAAGTGGTCCAAGTAGAGATTGGATAAATATAGTACAAACTCCTAATGCTAAGTCTAAAATAAGACAATGGTTTAAAAAAGAAAGACGAGAAGAAAATATAGAAAGAGGTAGCTTGATTTTGGAGAAAGAATTCAAAAAATATAGCATACCAACAAAAGACCCAATAATTGAAAAGTATATGCTTCAAATGGCAAGAAAGTTTAACCAACCGACTGTAGGTGATTTAGTAGCAACTATAGGATATGGAGGTATAATGCCATCGCAGATAGTTCCTAAAGTAAAAGAACTTTATGAAAAAGATTACGTAAAGAAATCTTCTGAGATAAAGGTTGTAGATGATATAAATAAACATAGTATAGGTGAACAAGAGTATACTAAAAAAAGAAAAAAATCATCACCTCAAGGCATTATAGTAAAGGGAGTAGACAATATACTTGTTAGATTTGCTAAGTGCTGCAATCCAATACCTGGAGATGAAATTATAGGATATATAACAAAGGGAAGAGGAGTTGCTGTACATAGAAAAGATTGTCCTAACTCTAACTTAGACAATGACTACTTTAAAAATAGATTGGTAGAAGTTTCTTGGGAAAATTCGAATAACGCCAAATTTGAAGCTGAAATTCAAATACAAGCAGAAGACAGACGTGGAATTATAAATGACATAACACATATTGTGGCTATAGAAAAAGTATCATTAAATGGAATTAATGCAAGAAAAGGAAAGTTAAATATTGTAAGTGTAAATTTACTTGTAGAAGTTGATAGTATAGAAACATTAACTCTTTTAATGAAAAAAGTAAGAGCAATACCGGGAGTAGAAGATATTTATAGAGTTATAAATTAAGGAGGCATTATGAGAGCTGTAGTTCAGAGGGTAGCATCATCTAGTGTCACTGTGGATGAACAAAAAATTTCAAATATTGAAAAAGGATTATTAGTACTTTTAGGAGTGACACATGAAGACACTAGTAAGGATGTTGATTATTTAATAGAAAAAATAGTTAACTTAAGGATATTTGAAGATGAAGATGAAAAAATGAATTTATCTCTTAAAGATATAAATGGAGAATTGATTGTTGTCTCACAATTTACATTATACGGAGACTGCAAAAAAGGTAGAAGGCCTAACTTTACAGGAGCGGCTAAGCCAGATTTAGCTAATAATTTATATGAAGAATTCATAGAAAAAGCTAAAAAACAAAATATAAATGTTGGTACTGGAAAATTTGGAGCACATATGATGGTTGAGCTAATAAATGATGGACCAGTTACAATACTTATAGATTCTGAAAAAAATTTTTAAGGGGGATTTAGTTATGATAATAGAGAAATTTACAGATCATTTATTTGGAGAAAACACATACTTAATAGCAGATAAAAATACTAGAGAGGGTGCAGTTATAGATCCAGGTGGAGAAGTAGATGACTTAATGAGATTTATAAAAGATAATTTTATAGATGTTAAATATATAATACTTACTCATGGACATGGAGACCATATTGGTTGTGTACCTAAGTTAAAAGAAGCTACAAATGCATGTATAATAGCTGATAGTGAAGAAAAAGAGCTGCTTTTAGATAAAAAGAAAAACTTAAGCTATAGAATGCATTGTGGAGCAACTGAATTTGATGCAGACAAATATGTAAATGAGGGAGATGGTATAAAATTAGGAGAATTAAAACTTAAATTTATACATACTCCAGGACATACAAAAGGTTGTATGTGTATAAAAGTTGGTAATCACATGTTTACAGGAGATACATTATTTGCTGGAAGTATGGGAAGAACTGACTTATACAGTGGAGATGACAACCAAATGAAAAAATCACTAAATAGATTAAAAAAATATGAAGACGATATAATAGTATATCCAGGGCATGGTCCAAATACTACAATGGGAATAGAAAAAGCAACTAATCCATATTTAGTATAAGGTATTTGCTTAGAATAACAATAAAGGAGTAGTTTAAATGTTAGGTATTGAGTTAAAAGGACATGACTACAAATATGAAATTGCAGAATTATTCAAGTTATTTACTACTCAATTTAAATTTATAAAAGAAGATGAAAAATTTGAAAAAGCTTTAATAAGTGAGTTTATTAAAGATGAAGATTATATAAAGAGTACAACTAAATACTATGAAAATAATGATTTAAAGCTTTGCAAAGAAGAAGTTTTTAATATAAATTCTTTAAATGAAGAAGAGATAAAAAAGAAATCTAAAACTATTATAAAGAGAAGTATATTTAAGGTTTTAAGTGAATTGTACGATACTTACGTACCATGGGGGATTTTGACAGGGATAAGACCTGTTAAAATAGTCCATAGTTTGTTAGATGAAGGACTAAGTGAAGTTGAAATAAGACAAAACCTTAAAGATAATTATTTAATAAAAGATGAAAAAATAGATTTAGCTTTAGATATAGCAAAAAGAGAGCGTGTATTTATATACCCTATTGATAAAAATAAGATATCTTTATATGTAAGTATTCCTTTTTGCCCTACAAGATGTGTGTATTGCTCATTCCCTTCTAATCCTATGAAACAATTTGGACATTTAAGAGAAAATTACGTAAAAGCTATTGTAAAGGAAATAAAAGGATTAGCGAAACTATTAAAAGAGACTAATAAAGAAATCGAAACTTTATATATAGGTGGAGGTACACCAACAACATTAGAGGCTGAACAACTAGATAATTTAATTAAAGCTCTATTTATGGAACTTGACTTAACAAAAATAAAAGAGTTTACAGTTGAAGCTGGAAGACCAGATACTATAACTAGAGAAAAATTAGAAGTTATGAAAAAGCATAATGTTACTAGAATAAGTATAAATCCTCAAACTATGAATAATGAAACTTTAGTCAAAATTGGTAGGGATCATAACGTAGATGATATAGTAAGTTGTTTTAATATGGCTAGAGATCTTGGATTTAATAATATAAACATGGATATTATACTAGGTTTAGTAGATGAAAATGTGGAAATGGTTAGAAATACTTTAGAGAGAATAAAAGAACTTTCTCCAGAGAGTTTAACTGTACATACATTAGCAATAAAAAGAGCATCTACCCTAAAAGAAAATCTAGATAAGTATGAACTTACAAGATATGAAGAAATGGTAAGTATGATAAATTTATCTATGGAGTATGCAAAATCTATGGGGCTTAATCCTTACTATATGTACAGACAAAAACATATGCTTGGAAATCTTGAAAACATAGGATATGCTAAAGAAGGATTTGAATGTATATATAATATTCAAATTATGGAAGAAAAGCAAAGTAATCTTGCTGTAGGGGCAGGTGCTATCAGCAAATATGTATATGTAGATGAAGATAGAATTGAAAGAACTGACAATGTTAAAAATGTAGAAATTTACATAGATAGAGTTGATGAAATGATAGAAAGAAAGGAAAAGGAGGTATATAAAAATGCTAACTAAAGCTCCAAGAGGAACTAAAGATATAACTCCAAAAGATGCATATAAATGGAATTATGTTGAAAATAAATTTAGAGAAGTATGCGCATTATTTGGATATGAGGAAATAAGAACTCCTATATTCGAACATACAGAGTTGTTCCAAAGAGGTGTTGGAGAAACAACAGATGTCGTTCAAAAGGAAATGTATACTTTTGAAGATAAAGGAAAAAGAAGTATAACACTAAAACCAGAAGGTACAGCTGGTGCAGTTAGAGCATTCATTGAAAATAAAATGTATGCAGATACTCAACCAACTAAATTATTCTACCAAACTCCGTGCTTTAGATACGAAAGACCTCAAGCTGGAAGACAAAGACAATTCCATCAATTTGGAATAGAAACATTAGGTAGTGATAAACCATCTATAGATGCTGAAGTTATAGCTTTAGCTGTTCAATTTTTCAATGAAGTGGGATTAAATAATTTAGAAACTTGTATAAATTCAGTAGGTTGCCCTACTTGTAGAGAAAAATATAATAATATTTTAAAAGAGTATCTAGATGCCAAAAGTGATGTTTTATGTGAGACTTGTAATGAGAGAAAAGAAAAAAATCCAATGAGAGTTATAGACTGCAAAAACCCAGTTTGTAAAGAAAATTTAGCAGATATTCCATATATGATAGATCACTTATGTGATGACTGCAAAGATCATTTTGCGAAGGTTCAAGAGTATTTAACTGAAATGGGTATAAATTTCAAGGTTGATAAAACTATAGTTAGAGGACTTGACTACTACAAAAAGACTGCTTTTGAAATAATATCAAATGATATAGGAGCACAAAGTACCGTTTGTGGTGGTGGTAGATATGATGGACTAGTAGAACAACTAGGAGGTCCTAAAGGCGTTAGCGGAATTGGATTTGCTCTTGGGGTTGAAAGATTATTATTAACTCTTGAAAATAATAATCTAGAAATACCTAACCCTAAAGCTACAGATATATTCATAGCTACAATAGGTGAAAATGCTCAAACTAAGAGTTTTAAAATATTAAAAGATTTAAGAGAAAATCATATAAGTGCAGATAAAGATCATTTAGATAGAAGTTTAAAAGCTCAATTTAAATATTCAGATAAATTAAATGCAAAATATACTATAGTAATAGGTGATGATGAATTAGCAAATGATGAAGTTAAATTAAAAGATATGTCAACATCAGAACAAACTACTATAAAATTAAGTGAAATAGTTAAAGAATTAAAAAATAGATTATAGATAATTCTTAATAATTAATAACATATTGGAGGAAAGACATGGAGACTCTAAACGGATTAAAGAGAACTCACTATTGTGGAGACTTAAGAGAATCTAATATAGATGAAGAAGTTGTACTTATGGGATGGGTACAAAAGAAAAGAAACTTAGGTGGATTAGTATTTGTAGACTTAAGAGATAGAAGTGGAATTTGCCAAATAATATTTGATACAGATGTAAATGCAGAAGCTTTTGCAAAAGCTGAAAAGTTAGGATCTGAGTATGTAATAGCAATAAAGGGTAAGGTTGCAGAAAGATCTTCTAAAAATCCTAATTTACCAACAGGTGATATAGAAGTATTTGCTACAGAATTAAAATTACTAAATAAATCAGAGACACCACCTATATATATAAAAGATGAAGATAATGTATCTGAAGAATTAAGACTTAAATATAGATATTTAGATTTAAGAAAACCATCTATGCAAAAGAATTTAATATTAAGAAGTAGAGTTGCTAGTATAGTTAGAAATTACTTAACAGAAAATAATTTCTTTGAAATAGAAACACCATTTTTAATAAAACCAACTCCAGAAGGAGCTAGAGACTATTTAGTACCAAGTAGAGTAAATGAAGGTAAATTCTATGCACTACCACAATCACCTCAATTATTTAAACAATTATTAATGGTAAGTGGAATGGATAGATACTTCCAAATAGTTAAGTGTTTCAGAGATGAGGACTTAAGAGCTGATAGACAACCAGAGTTTACTCAAATAGACTGCGAAATGTCTTTTGTTGAACAAGAAGATGTTATGGCTATAATGGAAAAAATGGTACAAAGAATATTTAAAGAAGTATTGAATGTAGAGGTTAACTTACCTCTTAAGGTGATGACTTATGCTGAAGCTATGGAAAGATATGGATCAGATAAGCCTGATACTAGATTTGGATATGAATTAACTAATATATCTGATGTAGTTGCAAATTGCGGATTTGGTGTTTTTGCTAATGCTACTAAAGATGGTATGAGTGTTAGAGGTATAAATGTAAAAGGTAAAGCAGAAGATTTTTCTAAAAAACAAATTGGAAAATTAGAAGATCATGCTAAAACTTATAAAGCAAAAGGGCTTGCTTGGATGAAAGTTGGAGAAAATAATGAAGTAACATCTCCTATAGCTAAGTTTTTCACAGAAGAAGAAATAAATGCTATATTAAATAAAATGGATGCTCAATCTGGAGACTTATTATTATTTGTTGCAGATAAGGACAGTGTAGTATTTGATGCTTTAGGTCAAGTAAGATTAGAAGTAGCTAGAAGATTAGACTTATTAGACAGTAATACTTATGAAATGTTATGGGTTACTGAATTCCCAGTATTTGAAGAAGATGAAGAAACTGGAAGAATGATAGCTAAACATCACCCATTCACTTCTCCATTAGATGAAGATTTAGAAAGATTAGAGAGTGATGATAAAGCTTCTTTAAGAGCTAAAGCTTATGATATGGTTATAAATGGTTATGAAGTAGGAGGAGGAAGTGTTAGAATATTTAATGCTGATGTACAACAAAAAATGTTCAAAGCGTTAGGCTTCACTGAAGAAGAAGCTCAAGAAAAATTCGGATTCCTATTAGATGCATTTAAATATGGTACTCCACCTCATGCTGGTATGGCATTTGGTCTTGATAGACTTATAATGATATTAGCTGGAACTACTAATATAAAAGATGTAATAGCATTCCCTAAAAATCAAAGTGCTGTTTGTCCTATGACTAATGCTCCTGCAATTGCAGAAGAAGCTCAATTAGATGAATTAAATATAAAAGTTGATATAAAAGATAAAGAATAGAACTTTTAAAATAAATACTGTTGAAGAAAATTCAACAGTATTTATTTTTTTTTGAAGAAAATAATATATAATATATTATATGAATGAAAAAGAGGTAATAATATGGAGAAAAAATTAGCTAAAAATAACGATAAGGAAGCCATTATCAAGAGATTAAATAGAATTGAAGGTCAAGTAAAGGGTATTCAAAAAATGGTAGAGGATGAAAGATATTGCGTTGATATTTTAGTTCAAATATCAGCAATAAGATCAGCCATAAATAGAGTTGGGAATATAATACTTGAAAATCATATAAAAGGATGCGTATCAAACTCTATAAAAGAGGGTGAGACACAAGAATCAGAAGAATTAATTTCTGAATTGATGGAAACTATAAACAAATTTACAAAATAGGGGGAGCGCTATGAATCAACATGGGTATGTAGTAGAAATAGTAGATAGTATAACCGCTAAAATAAAAATGCAACAGCATTCAGCTTGTGCATCTTGTGGGAAGTGTGCATCATCTACTGATAAAAAAGATATAGTTGTTGAAGTTGACAATACTATAGGAGCTAAAGTAGGTGACTACGTAGAATTAAATATGGACTCTATAAATGTAATAAAGGCTGCATCTATAGTATATATAATTCCTTTAGTAGCACTTTTAGGGGGCACCGTAATTTCATATAGTATACTAAATCTTATTAATATTTCTGTTAATAAAGAAATATTAAGTGCTGGAATAGGTCTACTTTTAACTGGATTAGCTTATTTATTTATAAAAAAGAAAGATTCAAAGCTTAGAGAAAGTAGACAGTATATACCAGTAATAACTAAGGTTATAGATAGAATAAATATATAAAAAAGAGGAAGTTACACAACTTCCTCTTTTTTTATCTATTCTAAATCTTTTTTCTCATCTTCTTGTACATTTTTATCTTTATCTATGGCTAAATCTATATCTAAATCACTATCTTCTGTCATTATATTATTTTCATAGTTAGAATCTTTTTTTGTTATAACGTGGTTAAATCCAAATGTAGCTTTATTTAATTTTACTGTATTTATAGTTTTAACAAATGAAGTAACCAGTAATACACCAAGAGATATAGCACCTCCAACTAAAAGTGCAGTTGCACCTGTAGATGCAGCAAGTTCATAGTTTTCTTGAACTAAATAAAGCATTGTGTTATACATTCCAAGTCCAGGGACTAAAGGAATTATACCAGGTATTACAAAGACTATAGCTGGTTGTTTTAATTTTCTAGCACAAACTTCACTAGCAATACCTATTATAGTTGCTGGAACAAAGTTTGATAAAATTGGGTTGTTTGTAGCTTTAAATAGGTATACATATAAAACCCACCCTATAGCTCCTATTAATCCAGATACATAAAGGGATCTTTTAGGAGCACTTAAAAATATAGCAAATCCTATTGTAGATAAAAAACTAAATATAAAGTGCAAATATAAAGGCATGCTACTCATTATAATATACCTCCTAATCTAAGCCATACTTCAAGAACGAATCCTACTCCAACAGCTATAGCAGTTGCGGTTAAAGCAGCATCAAAAGCTCTAGCTACCCCTGAAATTAAATCGCCAGAAATAAGGTCTCTTAAGCCTTTAATTAATGAAACTCCAGGAAGAAGTGGCATTATAGATCCTACAATTAGTGTATTCGGTTGACTCAAAAGTCCTAAGCTTGATAAACTAACACCTACAACTGCTATAAAAATTGAAGCTGCTAGTGTAGAAAAAGAAGGTATAGAACTAATACTAAATATTTTATCGAATATTATAACAGCGAAAATCGATGTTATGTATGTAAATAAAAAATCTACGACTGTACAACCTAACAAAACTGAGAAACATGCAGATCCTAGTCCAGTACCTATATATACAACCCATTGGTTATAAGACTTAACTTTTTCAATTCCTTTAAGCTGTAGTAGGGCATCTTCAATTGATAAATCTTTATTAGATACAAATTCCCTTGAAAATGCATTTAAAAGATCGATTTTGTTTATGTTTATACCTCTATTTTTTATAGTTTTCATAAACGTTATACCATCGAATCTTTCGTCGGAGATAATTATTACAGTAGGGGATGTAAATACGTTTACATGCTTAAAACCTCTAGAGTTGCAAATTCTAAGTATGGTGTCCTCTACTCGATAAGTTTCAGCACCATTTCTAAGCATAAGTTCTCCTGTGAAAAGTGCTAGTCTGAAGATATTTTTTTTCCCATGTTGGTCAATGTTATTCTCTATATCCAAAATTACACCTCCTAAATAAATATAACATAAAGATTATATCAAATTATTGCACCATATTACACACATTTATTCACTATAAAAACATATTTGATTTAATTTGAAAATTGAATTAAAATTAAATAATATTAACAGTTGAAAAATTGCGAAAATTTGGTATATAAAAGTGTACAAGTGAATATATAAATATTAGTATTTTACAATTATTTAAGTAGTTTTTAATAATACATATTTATTTATATATAAAGAAAGGGTGATTAAATGTTTGAGAATTTAAAGAAGGTTGATAGAGAAATTTATGAAGGTATGCAAAGAGAATTAGAAAGACAACAAAGGAACATAGAATTAATAGCATCAGAAAATATAGTATCTATGGCGGTTATGGAGACTATGGGAAGTCACTTAACTAATAAATATGCAGAAGGATATCCACAAAAAAGATACTATGGGGGATGTGAGCATATAGATGAGATAGAAAAATTAGCTATTGAAAGATTGAAAAAAATATTTGGGGCAGAACATGCTAACGTTCAACCTCATTCTGGTGCTAATGCAAATATGGGTGTTTATTTCTCAATTTTAAAACCTGGAGATAAAGTTATGGGAATGAATTTATCTCAAGGGGGGCATTTAACTCATGGGTCTCCTGCAAATATATCAGGGCAATACTTTGAATTTACAGAGTATGGTGTAGACCTTAAAGATGGAAGAATAGATTATGATGATATAAGAACAAAGGCACATGAAATAAAGCCTACGCTAATAGTAGCAGGAGCTAGTGCATATCCTAGAGAAATAGATTTTAAAAAGTTTAAAGAAATAGCGGATGAAGTAGGGGCTATGCTTATGGTAGATATGGCTCATATAGCTGGGCTTGTAGCAGCTGGACTTCATCAAAATCCATGTGAGGTTGCAGATTTTGTAACTACTACTACACATAAAACTTTAAGAGGACCTAGAGGAGGAGTTATTCTTTGTAAAGAAAAATATGCAAAAGCTATAGATAAAGCTATTTTCCCAGGAACTCAAGGTGGTCCATTAGAACATATAATAGCTTCTAAAGCTGTAGCGTTTAAAGAAGCTTTAGAGCCAGAGTTTAAACAATATCAATCTCAAGTTGTAAAAAATGCTAAGAAATTAGCAGAAGAATTAATAAATAGAGGATTTGAGTTAGTAACAGGTGGAACTGATAATCATCTAATTTTATTAGACTTAACTAATAAAAATATAACTGGAAAAGAAGCCGAAAAAAGATTAGATGAAGCATATATAACAGCTAATAAAAATACAATACCTTTTGATCCAAATGGAGCTTTTGTTACTAGTGGTATAAGATTAGGGACTCCGGCTGTAACAACAAGAGGTATGAAAGAAGAAGATATGAAAGATATAGCAGAGGCCATAGATTTATGTTTAACTTATAATAAAGAAGAAGAAGCTAGAGAAAAGGTTGTAGCTTTAACAAATAAATATCCTTTATACAATGAATATAAAATATTTGAATAGAATAGGTTAAAAAATATAGTATGTAAAGTAATAGACCACGAAGTATAAATATAAAATCTTTGCGACACAAAGCTGAGAAGATGCTTTGAAATGTCGCTGCAGATTTTATATTTATACTTCGTTAACTTTCACATACTATATTTTTTATATTAAATTATAAGGGAGATAAAACATAAGATTTGAAATTTCGTTAAATCTTATGTTTTCATTATTACGCTATCTATTTAAAAAATATCTTTTTTTATTATTAGGAGAGGTTAAGGGTGATTAATAAGGAAACATAGGTAGGTAAAGCACTGAAATTCGAGGTTTTTTAGATGAAATTTAAA
This sequence comes from Paraclostridium sp. MRS3W1, assembly GCF_032465715.1. NCBI lineage: Bacteria > Bacillati > Bacillota > Clostridia > Peptostreptococcales > Peptostreptococcaceae > Paraclostridium > Paraclostridium sp. MRS3W1. Next base: position 60,907 of record NZ_JAWDJM010000020.1, read on the forward strand.
AAAATAAAATTAAATTTTAAAAAAGTGTTGACGATGTCAAATTAAGGTGGTATAGTATTACTTGTCCTTAAGAAAAGGGCAAAACACAAAAGAAATGAACTTTGAAAATTAAACAGTAGGTTAATTATAAAAATTCTTTTTTAA
>NZ_JAWDJM010000021.1:0-20599 GCF_032465715.1 Paraclostridium sp. MRS3W1
ATTATATAGTTTACTTGTATTCATAATGATAATATCAATAGATTTTAAGTTTTCTATTTATAAATTTTAATACAAAAAAAGAAAGTGATAAAAATCACTTTCTTTTTTATTATATTAAATTATTCTGCTCTTTCAGATTTAAATGCTTTTCTTAACATTGATATAGAAGTGTAAGTTATAACTACTATAACTACCCATTTTAGTATATCAATTGGCATACTCTTAACTATAAATGCAGCTATAAATACTCCTACAACTCCACCTATTGTTATAAAGAATGAAGTTTTCTTAGCATAAGCTCCTTCTTTTATAAACTTAGTACTTGCAACTGGCATTAACATTGCACAAGATCCCATCATTATAGGGAAAGCAACGTCTGGTGACATTCCTAAGAAGTAAACCATAGCCATACATGGAGAATATAATCCAACACCTGCAGTCATTAGTGCTCCTAATATAAAATTACCTATTATTCCTATAACTAATTTTGCTCCACTTAATCCTGTAGCAGTTCCGCCTCCAGGCATTAATCCTAATTGAGCTAATAACATTAAAAGTGCAGTTATTGCTAATGCAATTCCCATTATAATTTGTATCTTACGTTCATCCATTTTAGCTATAACTCCAGCTCCAAGGTATGAACCTACTACAGCTGCTCCTATTAAGCATATTAAAGTTACTGGATCTACCTTTATAACAGTTGTAAATATAAATGCTTCTAATACAACTGGTATAGTGTGACATACATTTAATGTACCAGGTATTAATCTGTCTGATATATTCATCTTTAAAGCATTAAACATTGCAACCGTTGGTGCAAAAGATCCTATTCCCAGTGTATCAAAAAAGTCTGTTACAAAACCTGTTGCTAATGCTTTACCTGTTGATACATCCTCAAAGTTGTTTTCTGATTTTGCTTTTGCTATATCCTTGAAATATGAAAATCCAAAGAAAGCTGTGAATACTCCTAGTAAAACTCTTATTACGTTAATCATAGTTGAACCCCCTAATATATACTTGTTTTTTCCCCTTAATCATCACATTCGTGAGTCGGCTCATTTTAACTTTCACCCCCTGTAAAAGCCTAATACCTTTTAAAAAAGCAAGTATTGTGCCACTTGTTCTTTTATTAACAATAAAATTTTAAATCATTTAAATCTTTCAAATATTTGGTATTTTATATATATTTTCGTTTACTTTTATTTATTCCTAAATTTTGTGTAATTTATTCTAAACTTGTCAAAAAGTCAACAAATAGACGTTTTTTTATGGACAATCAAAAGAAAATATTCTATTAATGGCTATTTTACTTACTTTTTAGATTTAATTTTCACAACGTCAATTTTCAGACTATTGTCATTTTTTAGACGCATCTTTCATTAAGTATATGATGTCCTAAATTATAATTTTTTATGATATTTTTTAATTTTACTTATAGATAAAAATAAGCTTCTATTGTAAAATCTTTTAAGGTAGAAAAAACATATAGGGAGATTTTAAATGCTTAATAATAACAACCAAGAACTATCAATTCCAATAATTGATAATCATAACTCTAATAAAAACAATTTAAAAAACTTTATAAAAAAAGAAATAGTACTAATACTTTCAGTTTCTTTAGCAATTATAACTTCGTTTATATCTAGTCCAAAATTATCATATATTGATTTTAAAGTTTTAATACTACTATTTAATCTTATGGTAGTTGTTGCAGCTTTTAAGGAACTTAAAGTCTTAGATAGCATCGCTATATCATTATTAAAAAAATGTAGTACTTATACGTCAATATCATTTGCACTTGTGTTTATAACTTTTTTAGCATCAATGGTAGTCACAAATGATGTAGCACTTATTACCTTTGTTCCTCTTAGTATAGTGGTTGCTAAAAAGTCAGATATTAATGTGTTAAAAATAGTTATTTTACAAACACTTGCTGCAAATTTAGGAAGTAGTTTTACTCCTATGGGTAATCCTCAAAATCTATTTATATACTCTTTTTATAATTTAGATCCTAGTGACTTTTTTAAGATAACTGCTCCTTTGGTAATTTTATCTGTACTGTTTTTAAGTATTATCATATTAAAAAGTAAAAAAATCAATTTGGACTTACACTTAGAAGATGTAGAAATTAAAAATAAAAAAGATGTAATTTTCTTTTCTATATTATTTGCTATTATACTTTTATCTGTTTTTCATATAGTAGACTATAGGCTAGCATTTAGTATAACTTTATTAACTGTACTTATCTTAAATAAAAAATTGCTAACACAAATTGATTATTCATTACTTATTACATTTATAGGATTTTTCATATTTATAGGAAATATTTCTACAATGGATTCTATTAGAAGTTTTATGATGGGAATTTTAAATAGTCCTCAGTCTACTTTTATAACTTCAATACTATCTAGTCAGGTTATAAGTAATGTCCCAGCTACTATGCTTTTATCTGGATTTACAAGTAACTTTAAAGAACTATTACTCGGTGTTAATATTGGAGGTATGGGTACTCTTATAGCCTCTTTAGCTAGTGTTATTTCATATAAAATTTATACTAATGAATTTAAAGATGATAGCTCTACTTATTTAAAACAGTTTACATTTTATAATGTATTAGGACTTATAGTTACAATTCCAATAGTTTATTTAATATTGTTTATTTAAACGTAAAAAAGGTGTATTCCAAAGTTTCGGATAAATATATAAGTTTTTCTTACAAAGCTTATGTATTTATCCTTTTCTAATTTTGGTATACACCTATTTTTAATTTATATTATTAATTTCCGCTTATAAATCCCCATTTATAATTTTTTGTATTACTTTTAATTATTTTTTTATAACATACCCATCATCTGGAACAAATTTAACAGTTACATTTTTTAAATCTATAGTTGCTCCATCTCTTAATGCTACATTTTGTTGCTCCCTTTGATAGAAGTCTGAACTTCCGCTAACTCCCATGATTAAGTTTACTTTAAAGTCTGAAGATTGTACGTTTCCTCCACCTTTAACTACTGTTAAGTCATATACTCCTTCTGGTATATCCTTACCTACTAAATATGTACCATTCCCCAATGTTACACTTCTAGCATCTAACTCAGCTTGTTTCTTTTCTTTTGCTAATCTTTCTTGCTCTGCTTTAAGTTCCGCTTCTTTTTTTTCAGATTTAATTTTCATAGCTTCTTTTTCTGCATTATCCATCTTGAAAAATGGCTCCGCTTCTTTAACTTTTCCCTCTAAGTCAGTTATAGTTTTTTTAGAATTATCTAATTCACTTTTAGTTGTTTCATAGTTAGACTTTACTTTGTTGTATTCATCTTCACTTATCCCTTTTGGTGCTACTCCTATCCCTAATATAAAGCACACCACTCCAACTATAACTAATGCTTTGTTGTTTCTTAAAAAATCTTTGATTCTGTCTTTCATTTATGTCTCCTTTTACCTATAAATATTAATAATTGCATATTAGTGCTCAAACAATATATCATATCATTCATGAAAAAATTGCCTTTTCTTGTCGAAAGGGTAATTATTTTTATATTAATTAGATTTTCTAATAAAAATAATCCCTATGTCATGTTTTCCGACATAGGGGTTATTGTTATTTGTATATTTTTTTCATAAAGTAATTAGCTGCAACATGTATTTGCAATCTTGTATCTAAATCTAAACCTATATTTTCTGTATTTGCAACTGATTAATGAATACTAAATCATCTCTTTTATATGTAAGTGTATTAAAGAATACTATAGGTTGTTCATTTTCATTTAAGCTACTAAATCTTATTATAAATTATAAGTTATGTCTACAAGCGTTTTTTATTGGCAAATAAATTTATAGCATTTATAATACAATAAGGTTCTCAATTATTTTATGTTGTTCATTTATTATCTATAAAAAAGGGGAAAAGTATTATGAAAAAGATAGCTATGTATTTAATTATGATTTTAGTGGCATTCATATTAGTTGGATGTAATCAAAATGATAAATATACTAATCTTAAAATTGATATAGGAAAGTCTATTAATTTTAGTGATGAAGAAATAAACAAGGCTGTAGATTGTTTAAAAAGTAATTTTGATTTTGAGGCTTGCACTCTGACTAAAATATACTACGATGAAAAAAAATCTAATAATGCTGTTAAGGATTATTTACAGTTTGGAAAAGGATTAGAAAATAAAGTTAAGGCTGAAAATGTCATTGTTCTATTTTCTGATTTTGATGTAGATGGCTCAGGAAAAAATCCTGTTTTAGAGCCAAATTCTACTTATACTGATTACAATTGGGTTTTAACTAGAGATGATAAATCTAAAAACTGGAAAATTGTTGAATGGGGATATTAAACGTAAGGGACTATGTTTTAGCGCTTAGGATAAAATATAAGTTTTTCTCCCAAAGCTGTAAAGATGCTTTAAAGGTCGATAAAACTTATATGTTTATCCTTCGCTAATTTTATAGTTTTATACCCCTGTCGGATTTTCCGACACAGGGGTAAATTTACTTTTCCACCTATGTTAATACCCTTTTGATATCATAGTTTTTATTTCATCATAGCTATGATATTTTAGATATCAATCTATTAAAAATTTGTACTCTTCATCACTTAAAGAATAAATTTTAGTTTCTTCTTGATTCTGAATGTATCCGTTATTTATACCTAACCAAACATAATAATCATAGACTTGAGATGATCCAATAGCTAGTTTATTATAAATGTATAAACCTATAGTATTTGTAGGATTTCATAATGCCTTAGCCTTTTGGGATGTTACATCAACCCCGTTTTTTCGCTTAGATAAACACATATTCATAATCTATGATTCATCATCTTTTGAGAATCCCTCTGTAGTATCTAGGTTAAACCCTCCAATACTATCACTTATAACTGCTCCTCCGTATCTTTCATTAGATTTTATAAATAATTTAACTGATACTAAGGTAATAATTACTACTAAAAATACTGTAATGATTCTCTTTTTATTCAAATATATTCTCCCCCATATTTATAATACTACTTTCTCAGTATATATTAATTATACATTGACTTATATTGTAATTATCTATTGTAATATAATTTTATTAATACTTCATTTTATCAGGTATTACCCCTCTTACTCCACCTTTTGGACAATCAGTATCTCCAAAACATCTTGGAATTAGGTGTACATGAACATGCATTACAGTCTGTCCTGAAACTTCCCCACAATTAACTCCTACATTATATCCATCTGGTGAATACTTCTCATCTAATAACTTCTTTCCTTCATCTACAAGTTTAAAAATAGCTTCTCTTTCCTCTTTAGTTATATCAAAGAAGTCTTTCACATGTCTTTTAGGAATGAATAACATATGGCCTTTATTTACCGGAAACTTGTCAAATATAGCATAAGCCAAATCATTTTCTAAAATATAATCTTTCATATCACAAAATATACAACTCATACTTTGCTCCTTTCCAATTTCATCAAAACTCAAACTTTATATAATTTTTACTTCTCAAATTTATCTTTATAAAACTTTTTCAATCTATAATCTATACAATCTTTAAGCTCCTTAATAAAGATATCATTATCTAAAAACGCTAACATACGATTATCTAAACAAAACATATCTTCTTCCATATAAAAATATTCACTACTAGTTTTTAAAAATGCATCTATAGGATTTTTCTTTGCATTATTTATAAACTTATCAGTGTATATAGCTTTTTCATCTTTTATATCTTTATCTTTCATAATAAAATATTTATTAGTTCCTGATTTATAAAAACTAATAAAAGATTCATTTAAATCACTATCACTAACTTTAGCTTTAACATTTCCATTATTATAGAAAGCTAATAATATAGGTATTTTATAAAACTTTTGCATCCCTGTAGTTGCTACCATATTTAAAAACTCTCCTGCAAATGAGTCTTTTAAAACTTGTTCATCATTAGTTATTTCACCTATCTCTTGCAAATACCCTAAGTAGTCTTTAAATATATCATTCTTACCTTTTATATTTATGTATATCTCATCTTCAGCATAAGTAAATATATCTAACCTAGATGGTCTATGTCCTACATATGACTTAATTCTAAAATACTCTTCAGTTATCTTATCTTTTACCTTTTGATTTTCTTTTCTCATTCTTTTAAAAATATCCACAAGCCTAAAATCAAAATCTATAAAACAATCTTCAGGGAAATCGTCCTCTGAAGGCATATTTCTATTTGCTGATGCATTTACCTTATTTTCACCTATTAGAAGATATGGTACTAAATTAGCTTTTTTATAGTTACCTATAAAATCTAATACATTTAAATACTTTTTATTTTTATCTTTTCTAAGCCCTCTTCCTAATTGTTGTAAAAATATAGTTGGTGACTCTGTAGGTCTTAAAAACATAACCATATCTATACTTTTAACATCTAACCCTTCATTAAACATATCAACTGAAAATATAACTTTTAATTCTTCATCTCTTAGCTTATTTAAAGCTATATTTCTATCCTCGTTATATTCTCCTTCACTACCACTATAAACTGCACATGAAGGTATCCCTTGTTCATTAAAATATTTAGCCATAAACTCTGCATGAGATTTACTTGTACAGAACCCTAATGCCCTAGATGATTTATATTTTTTATAATGATTAAATATTAAATCAGCTCTTTTATTTACGCTCAAAGCTTCTTGTAATTCCTTTGTGCTATATTTTCCATTCTTATACTCTACTTCATCATAATTTACACTTTCATCATAAATTCCATAGTATCTAAAAGGAACTAACCAACCTTTATCAATTGCAGTTTTTAAAGTAGCTTCATAAACTGTGTTGTAGTCACATACACTAAAAACATCTTTATTGTCTAGCCTCTCTGGAGTGGCTGTAAGTCCTAACATAAACTTAGGTTCAAAATAATTAATTATATTTTGATAGTTATTTGATACTGCATGATGAAACTCATCTACAACTATATAATCAAAATAGTCCCTTTCAAAATAGTTTTCATTTAAATACGCTTCTTTACCTAAGCTTTGTACAGATGCGAAAATAATATCTTTATTAGTATCTCTTCGAGAGTTCATGAAAAAGCCCATATTAAACTCTTCTTCACATCCTTTATAATCTTCAATCTCTATATTTTCAGATACCTTTAACGGTGTTTCTTTTTTATTTTGTAGATAATCATAATTTTCTATATTGTTATCAACTAGAACTATATTTTTATCTATTCGCTTATCTATTCTTATGGTCTTGAATGTTTCGTAAGCTTGTTTTAATATTTCTTCTCTATGTGCAATAAATAATACTCTATTAAACTCTCTACTATCAAAAGCCGCTAGATATGTCTTTCCTATGCCTGTAGCTGCTACTACTAATCCCTTATCATTTCCATCTTCTCTAGTTTTTCTAAGCTCATACAAAGCTTCTATTTGTGCCCCTCTTGGCTCAAATATACTCACTACATTATTTTCTTCTTTTGCATCCTTTTTAAACTCATCTACACCTATATTAGAATATATCTTAGGTCTTTTCCATGTTTTTGAGTAAGTCTCTAACTCTTGGTCATTTACTATAATTGATTCATTGTAAAATAAATCATCAAACATATCTTTAAAATATTTATAGTCATCTATATTTTTATGTTGATCTATACGGTAATTCCATTCTATACCTTCAGTTAGTGCTGATTTTGATAAATTTGAAGATCCTATAAATATTTCTCCTCCATCTTCATATTCAAATATATAAGCTTTTGGGTGGAAGCTCCTTTTTGTATCATTATAAAATCTTAAATCTACATTATCACCTAGTATATCTTTTATAAGGTATAGTGCAGATGGTTGAGTTATATTTAAATAGTTTCCTGTTAAAATTCTTATTGGTATATTTTTATTTGATATTTCTTCTAAATCTTTTCTTAATAGCTTGACCCCGCTTTCCATAAGAAAAGCTACTATAATATCTATACTTTTAGCTTTATAAAAGCTTTGTTTTATATGTTTATATAAATGGTCATTATTTCCTGTTATACAATTTAAGTTCATATACTCCCCTTTCATAAATATATATTTTACATATTTTTACTTTTATATTTTATCATGTTTTGACAAAGGTTATATGAACTTATATAATTTAAATTGTAATTTTAAATTTGGAGGTAATTATGAAAGTTTACGATAAATTAGTCAGAGATAGAATCCCTGAAATCATTGAATCTAGTGGAAATAAATGTGAAATTGAAGTTGTTAGTGATGATGTTGCCCTAGAGTATCTTTATAAAAAGCTTAACGAGGAAGTTAGTGAACTTTTAGAAGATAAAAACCTTGATGAGATAGCTGATGTTATGGAGGTTTTATTTGCTATTGGCTCTAAGTATGGTTATAGTGAAGAGGATATTTTGAATAGAAGAAATGAAAAAAGAGATTCTAGGGGTGGATTTGAAGATAATTTAATTTTGAAAAAGACTTGGTAATAATTATTTTTTGATTAATTTTTTAAATAAAATAAATAGGGATGGATAGTATATTTTAGCCACATTTCAAGCATCTCTTTAGCTTGTGTGGCAAAATATACTGTCCATCCTTATCCCTCAAATATACAAAACAAAATTATATTTTCAAACTTTTAATTAGCTCCTTCATACATTTCATCTATTTTCTCTTTCATTCCGTTATCTAAAAAATATTCAGTAATAATCCCCATAGCACTAATAAAAAAGCTACCATCTAACTCTACAGATTTTTCTATAAACTCAATTCCTTCTTCATCATTATTCATAAGCATAATTTGTCCAACTTTGTACATAGCGATAGCACACTCTTTATCTTTTGAAGCAATATCTTTATAAAAATCTAAAGCTTTTTCATATTCTCCAAGATCTTCAAGGGCTTCTCCATACTCAATAATTTTTTCTATATCATCAGTATCTTTATAGTTTTTGATAATTTCAAGTTGTTCTTTATACTCTTTAGTAATCTCTTCCCATTGATCACTCAAGTATTTATACCATTGTTTATTTTTTATTTCTATTAAAGTATCTATTTCTTTTTTATAGTCATCACTTTGATCATTAAAATTAATATCATAGTTAAAATCTTCAATACCTAAAGCTTCCATTCTTTCTTTAAAACTTGGATGAGTATCATATATAGATGATATTCTCTTTTTTATCTGATTCATCCATTGTTCTTTTCTATTAGGAAGCTCACTTTCAAAGTCTTCAAATAAAGTAGTAAAGTAATTCTTGAGTGCTTCATCACTTGATCTAATCTCTAATTTCGAATATGGATTTGCTAAAAATTTCTCCATAATTTCTAACTTCATAGTTGCTTTAGCATAAATTTCTACACTCATATATTTAGATACTTCTTTATCTGCTAATAACTCCTTTGTTTGTGACATTGCATCTAAATATCTCTCTAGCTTCTCTATGTAAAATTTTGCAAATGGTAATAATAGTATCATTTTTATAATATTATCACCTTCATCAACTCTATATACTATTTCATTCCATCTAGTTAAACGTCTTGAAATTTTGCTTGAAACTTTTGTATCATCATTATAAATATGAGCAAGTTCATGGATTATTACAGCTTTAAGTTCTTCTTCACTTAATACTTTTAAAGCTTTAATTCCTATTACTAAAACATTTTTCCCATTAGCTCCAAAACCATTTAACAAACATATAACTCCAATATTTTCATCATCAAGAATACATATTTCATCTAATTTAGGTGCTTTTGTCATTTCAATTGCACTATCTATTACTTTAAATAGCTGTGGATACTCTTCTCTATTTATAGTTACTTCATTTGGAGATTCTAGCTTTATGTATAAACTCTTTAAAATAATAATTACTGATCCTATTAAACCTAATGTTATTAATCCAAATCCACCTGTCATAAAGTCTGTTTTAAGAGCAAAGTTCATAATACCTATAATCAAGGATATGACTGAAGTAATAGTTACAACTATATAAAGTTTTTCATAAGTACATAGTGCTCCTATTTTTTTTCTTACATTATAAAGATTTTCTTTAGATAGCAGTGTCATCTTCTTAAATTTTTCGTGTTCATCATCAAATAAATTACTACTTGATGTATCAATAATAAGCCAAGCTACAGCAGTTATAATTATTAGTGCAAATTCAAGAAACCCAAAGTTACCTATCGTTGGTAAAATACTTTCATAGTTTTTATTTAAAACCATAAAAACCAATACAACTATTGATACTAAGTTAGTTAAAAATATAAATCCAAACAAAGTGTCAAAAATTATTTCTTTTCTGCTTTTCATATCTTACTTTATTCTCCATTTCTTTCATGTAAATTTATTTAGCTTCTTATAAATTATACATATTTCCCATGTCGTAATTTGTCTTTTATTGCGTATTTTAGTATGTTTTCTAACTTTTTTCTCCATCTAAACAAAGAGGGAGTAATATTGTGTTTTAGCTACATTTCAAGCATCTTTTTAGCTTGTGTAGCAAAATACAATATTACTCCCTCTTAACTTAACCCTACTCTTTAATTAATTTTTGTTCTATTAAAAACTCTTTTGCTACAGTATCTGGATCCATATGTAGCTCATCTACCTTATAATTAAGTTCCATCATAATCTCCTCTGTTAAAACCGCTCCTAAATCATTTAAAACAGGTTCAATTTCAGGATACTTCTCTAAAACATCACTTTTAACTATAGGAGTTACATAATATGGAGGGAAAAATTGCTTATCATCCTTAAGTAGTTTCAAATCAAATTTTTTGATTAAACCATCTGTAGTAAACGCATCTATTACATCTACATCTCCATTTTTTAAAGCAACATATCTAGGCGAACTATCTAATGCAACTTCATCTTTTAAATCAAAGTTGTACGCCTTTTTTAATCCTAAAAGCCCATCAGCTCTATTTAAAAATTCAAATGTAGTTCCTGACTTAAAATCCTTTGAAACCTTAGCAAAATCACTTATTGTTTCTAAGTTATATTTTTTTGCTGTTTCTTTAGTTACCGCTAATGTATAAGTATTATTAAATTTCATTGGACTTAATACTTGTAAATCATTTTTTTCTTTCAATTCACTTTTAACAGTGTTATACACCTTATCCATGTCATTTTCAGGAGGATATTTAAGCAAATCAGAATATGCAGTTCCCATATACTCTAAATACATATCAATCTCACCTGTGTTTAAAGCTGAAAAAATAACTTGTGTACCTCCAAGATCAGTTTTCTTTTTAACTGATATGTCAGTATTTTCTTCTATCATATATGCTGCTAAGTTTGTTAAAATTGATTGTTCTGTAAAGTCTTTTCCACCAATTGTTATAGACTTTTCTTTTTTTACACCACCTGTTATTGATGATGCAATTAAAGCTATTATTACAACAACAGCACTTATTCCTATAATAGTTTTTGTGTGCTTTTTACTTTTAGTGTTTGTATTTTTTTGCATATTTTTAGGTGTAACTAATTTCTCTATAGTTGCAACAATAAAATCTACAGCTAAAGCAAGTAAACATGCTGGAATTGCACCTGCTAATATTTGACTATTGTTAACAGTTCTTATTCCTGAAAATACAAGGTATCCTAATCCTCCAGCTCCAATAAATGCAGCCATCGTCATCAGTCCTACCGCTGTTACAGCCGATATCCTAACCCCTGCCATAATAACAGGTAATGCTAGAGGAATCTGAACTTTCACTAGTATTTGAAATTTTGTTAATCCAATTCCTTTAGCTGCTTCTAAAGTATTTGGATTTATACTTTCTAATCCTGTATATGTGTTTTTAATTATAGGCAATAAAGAGTACATTATAACTGTTACTATTGCCGGTATTTTACCTATTCCTAAAAAAGGAATTAAAAATCCAAGTAATGCCATACTAGGAATTGCCTGAACTACATTTGCTACACTTAAAATTGGCTTACTCCATTTCTTTTTATAACTTATTAAAATCCCCAATGGCATTGCAATTAAAATAGCAATACATACAGATATTACAGTTAAGTTTATATGTTCAATTAATAATGTTATTATTTGTTCTTTATTTTGAATAAAGTAGTTTAATAAATTCATTCTATTCCTCCTCTACTTCTAAATACTGCTGACTCAATGTAGTAACTAAACTACTTTTTGTAACTAATCCCTCAACAATTTTATTTTCATTGATAACTGGAATAGCTGAAATTTTATGTTTGTTTGTAATATTTAATGCATCTAAAATAGTATCATTTGGTGTAAGTGTTGGAGTTTCGTTCTTTACAATGTCTCCAATTCTCTGAGACTTATTTTCTATATTTCTTATAAATTTAGCTTTTACAACTCCTATAAACTCTTTAGTTGTAGCATCATTAACTATAAGACTATCCACTTTATTTCTTCTCATTTTCTCAATACACTTTAAGATTGGTAGTTCTGAACCACACATAATTGGATTTTCAATCATGATATCTGAAATTTTTATAAATTCAGGAGACGACCATATACGATTTTTACCTATGAAGTTTGATACAAAGTTATTTATTGGATTTTTTAAAATATTTTCAGGCGTGTCATACTGTACTACTTTTCCGTCTTTCATTATGCATATCATATCTGCAATTCTTATTGCTTCATCCATGTCATGCGTAACAAATATAATAGTTTTTTTGAATTTTGACTGTAATTCTACAAGCTCATCTTGTAAATCTACTCTTGTAATTGGATCTAATGCTGAGAAAGGCTCATCCATTAATATTATCTCTGGATCTGTTGCAAATGCTCTTGCTACACCTACTCTTTGTTGCTGTCCTCCACTTAGTTCAGAAGGATACCTATCTAGGTATTTTTCAGGATCAAGTCCTACCATGTTCATTAATCTATACGTGCTCTCCTCAATCTTTGCATTATCTACTTTTTCAATTTTAGATATGATTTCAATATTTTCTCTGACAGTCATATGAGGAAATAATCCCGTTTGCTGAATGACATACCCTATATTTCTTCTAAGTTTAATAGGGTCTATCTTTGAAATATCTTTTTCATCTATATAAATTTTTCCGCTACTTGGTTTTATTAATCTATTAATCATTTTTAGTAATGTTGTTTTTCCACATCCACTCTCTCCAATGATAGCCACAAGATTTCCTTTTTCTATTTCGAAAGAAACATCTGATAAAACATAATTACCATTAAACTTTTTTACTATATTTTCAAATTTGAGCATACTATACCTCCCATCTTCTTAACAAACAACTTTCTTTTAAATAAAAGTTGTTTCTTGTCGTAATATAATAGTAACACTTAAATTAGCCTCTTGTCAAATTTCACTATGCAAAACTTCCTTTCCCTTTCCACAAATAAATAAAGAGGGAGTACTATTGTGTTTTAGCTACATTTCAAGCTTCTTTCTAGCTTGTGTAGCAAAATACAATAGTACTCCCTCTTACCCTTATTATCTTTCCGGAGTAACTAATATCTTAACATGTTTTTTCTTTTCAGGTCCAGTTAATGTTCCAAACCCTTCTTCAACAATATCATCTAAATGAATCTTCTTAGTTATATAACCTTCCGCTTTAATTCTTCCATCATTCATTTGAGCCATAGTTGCTGGAAACTCATGTCTATAAGCTAGAGTTCCTACAATTTTCTTTTCAGTAAACACCAAATCATTAGGATTAAAGTTTATAGGATTTTCCCAAATACTAGTTATAACCATAGTACCTTCAAACTTCAAACTCTTAATACCTATATCAAATCCTATTTGTGCTCCAGTAGTTTCAAATACAGCATCTACACCCAATCCATCAGTAAGCTTTTTCACTTCTTCTGCTATATCAACTTCATTAGGATCTAAAACAAAATCCGCTCCAGCTCTTTTAGCGTACTCTTGTCTAATAGACTTTCTTTGAAGAACTACTACTAACTTAGCCCCTGCAGCTTTTAAACATTCTATAGTTGCTAAACCTATTGGTCCTGATCCTAATACTAATGCACTATCCCCTATTTTAAAATTAGATATTCTAATTGAATGTAGTGCAACAGCCATAGGTTCAACTAATGCTGCTTGTTCATAATCCATTCCATCTGGTATTTTATGAATAAATTCTTCTGGAAAAACTGTATACTCAGCAAGTCCACCTCCACTTCCACAAAGTCCATGGAAGCCTAAAGATGAACATAAATTATACTTACCTTCTAAACAAGCTTCACATTTACCACATGCTACAATAGGCTCAACAATAACTCTATCTCCAACTTTAAATTTACTTACATCTTCACCTATTTCTACAACTTCCCCTGAAAACTCATGTCCTAAAACTACAGGTGCAACTCCTTTACTTACAGGATGAGGTTGACCTACTGGAATAAATATAGGTCCTCCTAAGTATTCATGTAAATCTGACCCACATATTCCACACCATTTAACTTTAATTTTCACATTATTTTTTGTAGCTTTTGGCTCTTCAATATCTTCTACCCTAACATCTCTTTTTCCATACCATAGTGCTGCTTTCATTCCCAAATCCTCCCTAAGTTTCATTATATAAAGTGTTAATTTATTCACATTTTATATAGCAACACCTATGCCAAAATATAAATTATGTACTTTATTTATTATAATCCGATCAAACCCTAGTATTTTCAAGGTATTATGTTATTTCCTTATATTTGTATAAGTTTATAATTTGCGAATTCATTTAAAATAAAAATAGCAAGTGTATCATTTCAATACATTTGCTATCCCATTTTGAAACACTATATATTTTCTGTTTCATTTTGATACATTATATTATATTTGTTAATTTTTCTATATAATGTAGATCTTCCTATATTTAATAATTTAGATACCATAACCATGTTTCCATTACACTTTTTCATAGCTTCTTGTATGGCTTTTTTCTCTAAACAATCTAAAGGTACTATTTCTTTTTCTTTGTTTTCTTCATCTTTAAACATATTTATATTATCTAATCTGCTTATACTTATTAAGTTATTTTCACTTAGATAATAATCTCTTTCTATTATATTTCTAAGCTCTCTTATATTTCCTGGCCAATTATATTTTTTTAATTCCTGTATATATGAATAACTAATTTCTACATTATTACTTTTGTTCTTATGATTTAATTTTTCTATAAAGTGACTAACTAACACATCTATATCATCTATTCTTTCTCTTAAAGGAATAGTATTTATATTCATTACACTTAACCTATAATATAAATCTTCTCTAAAGTTCTTTATAGCTATTTCATTTTTTAGTATCCTATTTGTTGCCCCAATAATTCTTACATCAAGTTGCTTTTCATATGTACCACCAACTCTAATCACTTTTCCATTATCTAAAACTCTAAGTAGCTTACTTTGCGTATCTAGTGGTAACTCCCCTATTTCATCTAAAAATATAGTCCCTCCATCAGCTAATTCAAACTTTCCTGGATGACCTTCCTTTGATGCTCCAGTAAATGCTCCTTTTTCGTATCCAAATAATTCACTTTCAACTAACTCTCTAGGTATAGATGCACAGTTTATAGCAACAAAAGGTCCATTTTTTCTTTCACTAAAATTATGTATTGATTGAGCAACTAATTCTTTTCCTGTTCCACTTTCCCCTTCTATCAATATATTACAATCTGTTTTTGATATCTTCTTTGCAAAAGAAATCATAGCTTTCATTTTTTCATTTTCAGTTATTATATCTTCAAACTTGTATTGAGCTTTATATCCCACTACTTTATTTACTAATTTATGAACTTTCTTTGCTTCATTGAAAGTTATTACAAAACCAGTTTTGTTGCCATGTGTATTTAATGTAGTTATATTTACTACGCACTTTATTCTATTAGAATTAATATAAAAATCGCACTCTATATTAGTTACTCTTTTATCTTCATTTAAAATCTCGTAAAAATCTATATCTTTTAATATATTTTCAACTTTTACCTTTATTAACTTATCTAATGATGTATTTAATATTTTTAAAGCTCTTCCATTTACTTTTTTTATACTTAAATCTTGATTAACAACAATCATACCTTCTGATATAGAATCAAAAGTAATATTTAGTAATTTATATGAAAGAGTTAAAGCTAATTGATTTTGAATTGACTTAGCTGCAGCTGTTACAATTCCTAGCGTATGTAAATGTGCATCATAATAATTCCCAGACATATTTATACAACCTATTAAGTTGTTATCTTCATCATAAATTGGAGATGCAGAACAAGTCCAAGAATGTTGATTTTTACCATAATGCTCTGCTCCTATTGTTTGTATCGGTTTATTAAGATATAGAGCGGTTCCTATTGCATTTGTCCCAACTATATTCTCAGTCCATAGCTCTCCTTTTAAAAAATTTAGCTCATTAGCCCTATCCATTATATCTCTATCTCCAATAACTTCAATAATATACCCATCTTTATCAGCTAACATAATTGCAAACCCTGAACCTGAAACCATACTATATATACCTTCCATAATAGGCTTAGATACAAAAATAAGCTCACTATTTTTTTCTATTAAGAATTTAATATTATCATGCTTTACACTCCCACAACCATTATTGTAATCAACGCCATAAGACTTACATCTTACCCAAGAATCTCTTATATCTTTTCTAACACTAAAATCAACTTCCCCTGTATTAATAAATCTCTTCCACGCATTTTCAATAAAGCTTATATAATCTCCCATATGCATAACTCCAATACCTGTATATTTACTAATCTATATCTATTTTATTTCAAATACCAACCTTATACAATCACCTTCTCAAATTAAAATAGAGGTATATTATATTTCAGATACATTTCAAGCATCTTTCCCGCTTGTGTGGCAAAATATAATATACCTCTATCGCCCCACACGCAAAGAAGGAGCAATTATATGTTGCAGCTACATTTCAAGCTTTTTTCCAGCTTGTGTGCCAAAACTTCCTTGCCCTTAATCACAAAGAAGGAGCCTTATATGTTGCAGGCACATTTCAAGCTTCTTTCCAGCTTGTGTGCCAAAACTTCCTTGCTCTTACTCATATAGAAGGGCCTTATATGTTGCAGGCACATTTCAAGCTTCTTTCCAGCTTGTGTGCCAAAACATATAAGGCTCCTTCTCCTCTAATTAAATTAAAAACTCTTTTAACTTGTTAAATTCAGCTATATATTTTGCCTCTACTAACTTAACTATATTACGAGCTGTTGTTTCATCATACATATGAGATGTTCTATTTCTATCTAACATCATCTCTATCCATACATCACCATCAGTTATTAATTTATGCTTAAAAGCACATCTTATAGTGCTTCTTGGTGCTAAAGCTTCATCTAATATACCTTGGTCTTCTAAATATAATTTCATTACCTTCCATGCTTGTTCAAAAGTAAATTCAAATCTTTGTATAATTCCATCTATTATTATGTCATCATTTAAATCCTTTTCAAGTGCTTCTTCTAGCCTTTTTAAAGCTTTGAAAAAATCTTGTTTTCTCTCATCTAACTTCTTACCCATTATATATTTCAATTCCTTCCTTCACTATATTATCTATAAGTTCCACTTTATTTAATTCATTAAAATTAAGTATATCAAAACTTAAAGGTGTGTTTAATTCATCTATATCCATACTTACTTTTGCTAATATCAAATGATTTACATTTTTACCAAATAAACATATATCTACATCTGAATTAACTCGATGATCATTCCTTGCTCTTGATCCAAATAATAATACCTTTTCTATTTCTGGATACTTATAAAATATGTTTTTCAACTCAAGTTTTAATTTTTCACTTATCATTTTATCACCATACCATCTATTAATATAACTTTATTATAATTCTTCAACTAAAAAGTGTCTATATATAAAAGAGGGAGTACTATTGTGTTTTAGCTACATTTCAAGCATCTTTCCCGCTTGTGTGGCAAAACTTCCTCCCTCTTTTTTCCCCAATATAAAGAGGGATGGTTATTATATTTTAGCCACATTTCAAGCATCTTTTCAGCTTGTGTAGCAAAATATAATATCCATCCCTCTCATTCTACTATCTATGCTATAGACTTTTCTTTTCCATTAGTTTCTTCATCTTCAACAAGACTATTTAACTTCTTATCAAATATAAATAGTAATGCAGCTGCAACGAATAATATAACAGGTATAACAGTGTATACAGTTATCATATCGAATTTTAAAGTAAAGTCATATAAATATCCGTAACTCTTTCCAGCAACGAAAGTTGCGAAAGTCCAAACTCCCATTAAAACTGCTAATACTCTCTTAGGAGCATACTTACTTACAAATGAGTTTCCAAGTGGTGAGAAGAACATCTCTCCCATACTTAATAAAACTCCAAATGCAACTATCCAAAGTATACTAGCCTTAGCTGTATCAGGAGCACCTATTCCTCTTGCAAACTCTGCTCCAACTAGCATAAAGAATGATAATCCTAAGAATATAAATCCTAATCCAGTTTTCTTAAATAAACTTATATCCCCTTGAGGTCTCTTTGAAAGCTTTAACCATAAAGCTGCAAATATTGGACCTAATACTATACAAGTTAATGCATTTAATGAGTCAAACCAAGCTAAAGGTACTTCAAATCCTCCAACATTCATATCAACGAATGCTGCACCATAATCATAAACTGCAAGGTAAGTTAAATACCAGAATAACCAGAATAATACAGAGAACGCAGAAACTAAAACTATAGCCCAAATTCTTTTTTTATCTGTACGAGTTAATGGTGTACTTGCCTCAGCATCAACCTTTTCAGCAACAACACCTTCTTTGAAAGGTCTCTTTCCTGCATCTCCTAAGAATCTCCATCCAAATATAAACCATAATCCACCTATAGCACATAAGATTGCTGCAAGGAAGAAACATTGAGAAAATCCTAAAACTCCATTTTTAGCAAATGTTTGAGCATATAAAACTCCAACTGCTGTAGTTCCTACAAAAGAACCTATATTAACAAATGAATATTGAACAGAGAAAGCTGAATCTAGCTCTTCTTGATTCTTAAACAATTGTCCATTTACAGCTGAAACATTCCCTTTGAAAAACGCTGTCCCAATTGCTACCAAAATAACCATTAACCCTACCATAGATGATGATGTGGCTATTGATCCTACATAATAACCTGCCCCCATAATAAACATACCTAAAGGTATCGTATATCTAGCACCTATCCATCTATCAGATATATATCCACCTATTATAGGTGAAAGATAAGTAAATGCTACAAGGTTTGCTTGCATCATAGCCGCTTGACCTTTTTCTATACCTAAACCACCCTTAACTACTGCTGTAATTAAGAAAATATAGATTAGATATTTTGAAGCATAGTAAGCTGCTCTCTCAAATGCAAATGTAGTTGCACAAATATAAAATCCCATTGGAAATTTATTTTTTTTCTTCACTGCTGTTGTACTCATAATTTCACTCGTCCTTTCTTAAGTATAATATAATTTCAAAATACATTGATGATAACTTAAGATAATTACGTATGTTATTGTTTTCCTGGCCCCTTTTCTAAGGTTAACGTTTTCATTTTAAATTAAATAATTTAATTATAATGTCTGATGTCATACCTTAATGCCCTCTATACAAAACCCCTCGTAGTTATCTTGTTGACTAAATCTTATCATATTCGACAAGTTTGTACAATCCCTTAAATTACAAATTAATTATAAATTTTCTTTTTGTTTGAAATCTTCAAACATATTAGAATTTTATTGTTAAATTTTTCATAAAAAATTCAGGCAACAAAAGTTGCCTGACCTATTTTAACTTATACTTTTTCATTTATTTATAATACTACTTAGAAATCCCAATTTAAATTTAATATTTTTCAATTTACAACAATTTCAATATCGAAATTTCCTCGGAAATAAGATATTTTAAAAGCAAGTATATCTATTTCTTCCATTTGTTTTGGATTTATATAATCTTTCATCCGCATCTGTTATAATTTGTTCTACATCTTCTTTAGATGCTATTTTCCCACATTTAATTCCAATACTAAGAGTAACTCTATCACTTGCTTCAGAAAAATCATGTTTTATATTTGCTTTATACAACTTATCTCTTAAAATACTTATTGATAGTAAAGTTTCTTTTAGATTCCCTTCTGAAACAATAGCAAACTCTTCGCCTCCATATCTAAATACATAATCTTCGCTAAATGTGCTTTCAAGTATTTTAGATACCTTTATTAACACTTCATCACCTTTTAAATGTCCATAATTATCATTAAAAGCTTTGAAATAATCTATATCTATCATTATAAATGTAATATGTTTTTGCTCCTCTGAAAATTTTTCTAACACATTATAAAAATGTCTCTTATTATATACATCTGTTAAAGGATCTTTTATAGATATTTCTTCTAAATCTTTATTTAGCCTATTTATCTTGCTATTTTTTATAGCTACTATAAGTGCGAGTATAGAAATTAATGCTAATAAAATTATAGAAAATAATAATTTAAGATTTTGAGATTTTTGGCTTTCTTTATACATTTTAGCTTGTAAATCAAAAAATATTGTATCTGTAGATTCTGCATTTTCAGATTTATTTTCGTATTCATCTAAAATTTTATTATACTTTATAATATTTTTATAATCATTTTGTTC
>NZ_JAWDJM010000022.1:0-5074 GCF_032465715.1 Paraclostridium sp. MRS3W1
GTTCTAGGTGGTCTGTAATTTTAAAGTTTATATTTTTAAGTTTCGTATTTATTTGGATAAGTTGTTTTATAAATTTAGATAGAAAGACTAATATTTTAAAAAATAGTATAACTTATAGATTTGGAAAATTCTTTACAAATGTAATAACAAATACAATTAATTATGGGAAAAAAGTACCTTTAATAAAAAGATTAATTTTATTAGATTTATTAATACTAATGTGCACAACATTTATACTTATGTTTTTTAATGTACAATTTTACTCAATTTCATTTAGAGTAGTTATGTTTATTTTAACTCTACTATCGTCAGTTTTATTTATTGTAACTGGATATACAATAAACAGATTAGCTTATATTGATGAAATTATAGAAGGTACAGAAAAAATAAAAAATGGAGATATAAATCATAAAATAAAATTAAGAGATAACAATAGCTTAACTATTCTTGCAGAAAATATAAACAATTTAAGTGATGGTCTAGAAAATGCAATAGAAGAAACCTTAAAAAGTGAAAGAATGAAAACTGAGCTTATAACAAATGTAAGTCATGATTTAAAAACGCCTTTAACATCAATAATCAATTATGTTGACTTAATAAAAAAAGAAGAAAATGTACAGCCTGAGCACTTAAATGATTATATAAATATATTAGACAATAAGTCAAAACGTTTAAAAAATCTTATTGAAGATTTGTTTGAGGCTAGTAAAGCAAGTAGTGGAAATATTGATCTTAACATTGAAAAGTTGGATTTAAATCAACTATTAAGACAAAGTATAGGCGAAAATGAAGAAAAATTAATAGAATCTAATTTGAGTTTAAAATTAAATATCCCAAAAGAACCTGTTTATATAAATTGTGATGGAAGACGAATGTATAGAGTATTTGAAAATTTATTAGTAAATATATCTAAATACTCTCATGAAAATACAAGAGTGTATGTAGATATGGTAGTGAATGAAAATCAAGTATTTGTTTCTATGAAAAATATATCGGCATACGAATTAAACTTTGAAGCAAGTGAAATACTTGAAAGATTTAAAAGGGGAGACTTAGCTAGAAATACAGAGGGAAGCGGACTTGGACTAGCTATTGCTAGAGACTTAGTACAACTTCAAGGTGGTAAATTAGGGGTTCAAATAGATGGAGACTTATTTAAAGTAGAACTCTCATTCAACACAATATAAAATAAAAAAGCTATATCAAGTAAGTCAGCATAGTATAAATAGATAAGTTTTAGCGACCTTTCAAATCGGGTTTTTGATTTGGGGAGCAAAACTTATCTATTTATACGGAGTTGCAGTCAACTTGATATAGCTTTTTATTTTTATTTCATATCTATTAGTAATTGTTTATCTTTTACCATTTCATCTTGACTTACATAAATAGATTTAACACATCCACTTGTTTTAGCTACTATAACAGTTTCCATTTTCATAGCTTCAATAACTATAAGTGGTTGATTTTCTTTAACTTCTTCGTTTTCTTCAACTAATATATTTACAACTTTTCCAGGAATGCTAGCACCTATTTGTAAAGGGTTGTTCATATCAGCTTTTAAGATATCTTTTATATTTGAACTATAGTGAGTATCACTAACTTCTATATCTCTCATCATTCCATTTAGTTCAAATGATAAAGTTCTATTTCCGTCCTCTTTTATATCCCCGATTTCTATTAACTTTATAGTTAATACTTTTCCTTCTTCAATCTCTACTTCACATTCTTCCCCTATTGATAAACCATAAAAATATACATGACTTTCAAGTTTTGAAATATCATTATATAACTGTAAATGTTTTAAATAATCTTCATAAACATTAGGATAAAGTGTGTAACTTAATATATTTCTTACATTAGAATCCATACTAAATTTTTCATCCAGATGTTTTTTTACAGATTCAAAATCTTCACTTGGAATTAATTCTCCAGGTCTTACTGTTATAGGAGTTTCTCCTTTTAGTACTACCTTTTGAATATTCTTAGGTATTCCTCCCTCAGGTTGGCCTATCATACCCCTACAATAGTCAACAACTGAGTCTGGGAATGAAAGATTTTTCCCTTCTGAAACTATATTATCTTTATCTAATTTATTTTTCACCATAAATATTGCTAAATCACCTACAACTTTAGATGATGGAGTAACTTTAATGATATTACCTAATATTTCATTAGATTCTTTATATTTTTCTTTTACTTGATCAAACTTATCAGATAAACCTAAACTGTCAGCTTGAGGTTTTAAGTTTGTATATTGACCACCTGGAATTTCATATTTATAAATTTCAGCAGATGGATTTTTTAAATCACTTTCAAATTTTGAGTATACATTACGTAAATCTTTATAGTAATTGCCCAACTCTTCAAATCCATATAAATCTATTTTAGTATCTCTTTCTGTATTTTTAAGAGCTTCTACGATTGAATTTAATGAAGGCTGACTAGTAAGTCCTGCCATTGTTTCAAGTGCTCCATCAACAATGTCAACACCAGCTTCAGAAGCCATTAAGCATGTAGCAACTCCATTACCACTTGTATCATGAGTGTGTAGGTGGATAGGAGTATTAACATTTTCTTTTAATGCTTTTATAAGAGTATAGGCAGCGTATGGTTTTAAAAGGCCTGCCATATCTTTTATACATATAATGTCAGAACCTAATTCTTCTAAATGTCTAGCCATATTAATGTAATACTCTAAATTATACTTAGTTTTATTTGGATCTAAAATATCTCCTGTATAACATATTGTAGATTCAACAATTTTACCAGTCTCAAGAGCTGTATATATAGATGGTTTCATATTTTCAACCCAGTTAAGAGAGTCAAATATTCTAAAAACATCAATTCCTTTATTTGCAGATTCTTTTAAGAATTCTTTTATAACGTTATCGGGATAGTTTTTATAACCAACTCCATTAGATGCTCTAAATAGCATTTGAAACATTATGTTAGGAATTTCTTCTCTTAGCTTTTCAAGTCTTACCCATGGAGATTCTTTTAAAAATCTATATGCTACGTCGTAAGTTGCTCCTCCCCACATTTCAAGAGAGAATAAATCTTTCATATGCTCACTTGTTGGCTTTGCAACTTTGAGTAAGTCATAACTTCTAAGTCTTGTTGCTAAAAGAGATTGATGTGCATCTCTCATAGTTGTATCTGTTAGAAGTAGTTTTTTCTCTTTTTTTATAGATTCTAAATAATCTTTTTTACCTAGTTTATCAAATAATATTTTACTTCCTTCGTTTGGAGCAAATGTATTGCTTGATTTAGGATTATATATAGTTTGAAACTCAGGTTTTTCAGAACACTTATTTTCATTTACTATAGTATTTCCTATAAATTGAAGTAGCTTAGTTCCTCTATCCTTGCTTTCTTTTATTTCAAATAAATCTGGATTTTCATCAATGAATTTTGTACTACAGCTTCCTTGTGAGAAAATTGGGTTATTTAATACATTAACTAAGAAACCTATATTTGTTTTAACACCTCTAATTCTAAGTTCTTTAATTGAACGAACTGTTTTGTTTATAGCTCCTTTAAAAGTTCTATCCCAAGATATTGTCTTAACTAACAAACTATCGTAGTAAGGGCTTATTGTAGAGCCTGTAAACCCGTTTCCTCCATCTAACCTTATACCAAAACCTGAACCAGTTCTATAAACTTGTATTTTGCCAGTATCAGGCATAAAGTTGTTTTTAGGATCTTCTGTAGTTATTCTACATTGGATAGAGTATCCTCTTACTTGTATGTCTTCTTGCGATTTTATGTTTATAGGTTCATCTTCTAGCTTATATCCTTGAGCTATTAATATTTGACTTTGAACTATATCTATACCTGTAATCATTTCTGTTACAGTATGTTCAACTTGAACTCTTGGATTCATTTCAATAAAGTAGAAGTTTTCATTTTCATCAACTAAAAATTCTAATGTACCTGCATTTACATAGCCAACATGTTTAGCTATTTTTACAGCATTAGTACATATTTGTTCTCTAAGTTTATCAGATAGAGAAAATGCTGGAGCATATTCTATTATTTTTTGATGTCTTCTTTGAACTGAACAATCTCTTTCATATAAATGAACTATATTTCCAAACTTATCTCCAAGTATTTGAACTTCTATATGTTTTGGATTAGGTATATATTTTTCTATAAATATAATATCTTCACCAAAGGCTTTTCTTGATTCACTACATGCAGTTTCGTATTCTATATTTAAGTTATCTTCGCTATATACAATTCTCATACCTCGTCCGCCACCGCCATTAGAAGCTTTAAGCATTATAGGATAACCAATTGTATTAGCTATTTCTTTAGCTCTTTCTATGCTTTTAATTGACTCATCTATACCTGGAATAGTGGGAACATTAGCTTCTTTAGCTATTTGTTTTGAGTTGATTTTATCTCCCATCATATTCATTATTTCAGCAGATGGACCTATAAATATTATTCCGTTTTCTTCACATTTTTTTACGAACTCTGGATTTTCAGATAAAAATCCGTAACCAGGATGAATTGCATCTACATTTTTACTTTTGGCTAACTCAATTATGCCATCTATATCTAAATAAGCATCGATAGGACCTTTATCCTCTCCTATTAAATATGATTCATCAGCTTTAGTTCTAAATAAAGAATATTTATCTTCTTTGCTATATATCCCAACGCTTTTTATACCCAATTCAGAGCAAGCTCTAAATATTCTAATCGCAATTTCGCCACGATTGGCCACTAAAATTTTATTAATTTTTTTAAGCATAAGTGAAAAAATCCCCCTTAATTCTTTTGATATTAAAGATTATAGACTAATTTGCTTTAATTTTAAATATGGTTATAAAAACTCCTTAATAAATAAGAAATATTTATCGAATCATGCAACTTATATAATTTAAAAGTACATAACTATCTTATTAAACACGTGTAAAAAAGGTGAAATCACTTAAAAAGTATATTTTCCGAACAAATATAAAGTAAGCTTTTTAAAATACTTTATATTAAAAAGAAATAATTAATTATACAAACATATATTTAAGAAAATTTAACATAAATTCACCAAATTTGCTTTGATTAATAA
>NZ_JAWDJM010000023.1:0-17156 GCF_032465715.1 Paraclostridium sp. MRS3W1
GTGAAATATTGTAAAAATTCTTTCAAATCCAAATAATTTTTATTTAACAAATATTATTTTAATTGCCCGCTACCCAATATTTTATAGTATAATCATTTTAAGTTCGACTTTTTTAACAAATATAAAATATCATAATATAGGAGTTAATACAATGAGTTTTATTAATATATTTTTAAATGATACCAGTGTAAAGATTGATAAAAATAATACAATACTTGAAATTTCAAAATCTTTAAATATAGATATACCACATTTATGTAATTTAAAATTTAAAGACATAAATATAAATGAATGCGCTTCATGCGGAGTGTGTAAAGTTGAAACAAATTTAGGATTAGTTAACTCTTGTTCTTCTTATCCTATTGAAGATATGAGAATATACACTCATTCTAAAAAAGCAATAAACGCTCGTAAAGAGGCTGTAGAAAAAATGCTTGAAACACATCCTCAAGACTGTTTATTATGCGAAAAGCATCATGATTGTACGCTACAATCTATAGCTGCTGATTTAGGTATAAGAAAATTAAATGTTAATAAACCATCTTTAAGATATGAAATAGATAACTCTAGTAAATCTATAGTTAGAGACCCTGAAAAATGTATTCTTTGTAGAAAATGTGAAGTTATGTGCAATAAAGTTCAAACAGTTGGATTATTAACTGAAATTAATAACGGCTGTAAGACTGTTATTAGTTCTGCAGAAAAATCTTTAGCAAACACATCTTGTACATATTGTGGGCAATGTGTTGCAGTTTGTCCTACTGGTGCATTAACAGAAGTTAATAATATAGGTGATGTATGGAACGCCATAGATGATAATAATAAAAAAGTCGTTGTTCAAATAGCTCCTGCAGTTAGAGTTGCTCTTGGCGAAGAGTTTGGTATGGAAATTGGTTCTATAGTTACTGGTAAAATAGCTACAGCTCTTAGAAAGTTAGGGTTCGATTTAGTTTTCGATACAGACTTTGCAGCTGATTTAACTATAATGGAAGAAGCAAATGAATTTTTAACTAGATTACAAGCTGGTGAAAATCTTCCTATACTTACAAGCTGTTGTCCAGCATGGGTTAAATTTATAGAACATCAAAAACCAGAACTTTTAAATCATCCTTCTTCATGTAAGTCTCCACAACAAATGTTTGGAGCAATAGCAAAATCTTATCTAGCTGAAAAAATTAATAAAAAACCTGAAGATATGTATGTTGTAGCAGTTATGCCTTGTGTAGCTAAGAAATTCGAGGCTTCTCGTGAAGAGTTATCTGTTGATAATATCCAAGACGTAGATAAAGTTATAACTACGAGAGAACTAGCTAGAATGATAAAAGAAGCTGGCATAAACTTTGATTCTTTAGCAGAAAGTGATTTTGATCATCCACTTGGAGAGTCTACAGGTGCTTCTGTAATATTTGGTACAACTGGTGGGGTTTTAGAGGCTGCACTTCGTACTGCTTATGAGTGGATAACTAAAGAAACTTTAGAAAAAGTTGAATTTAAGGAATTAAGAGGAATAAAAGGTATAAAAGAAGCTACTTTAAATATAAATGGAATGGATGTTAATGTAGCAGTTGTATGTGGATTAGGTAATGCAAGAAACGTTTTAGATCAAATAGAAGCAGGAACTTGCAAATATCATATAATAGAAGTTATGGCATGTCCAGGAGGATGTGTTGGTGGTGGTGGTCAACCATACCACAATGGAGATTTTGATATAGTTAAAAAACGTGCACAAGGTTTATATCAAATAGATAAAGATAAACCTTTACGTAAATCTCATGAAAATCCATCTATTATAAAATTATATGATGAATATTTAAAATCACCTGGAGCTCATAAGGCTCATCATATACTTCATACTCATTACGTTAAAAGAGAAAAGTAAAAAACACAATTTATATAAATAAAAAGGAAATCTCAAAACAAGTAACATTAATGTTGCTCAAGTTAGAGATATAGTTTTTGCTCCCAAAGCTGGAAAGATGCTTTGAAGGTCGCTAAAACCTATATCTCTAACTCTAGCTTATTTAAAAAGTTGTTTTAAGATTTCCTTTTTCTGTTTTTTATAATTTTATGCTTTTCATTTCGTACTTATCTAGTTGTTCTCTTAATATGTCTTTGTCTATATTTATTTTTAGGTCATCTAAAGTTAAACCTACATCTATATCGGTTTTTATTGTTGCTAACTTTTTAGACATAAATGCATTGTCTTTTTCTGCAACTAACTTTTTCATAGGATTTCTTATTCCTAATTCATTTTTCCAATCTGTTGCTTTTAACTTTAGCCCTTTTTCATCTAATCCTTCTATATCTTTATATATATCTTCTAGTGTATTATATTTTTGAAGTAAAGGTATACTTGTTGTATCTCCTAATCCTTTTATACCTGGAATGTTATCTGAGGAATCTCCAGATATAGATTTATAGTCAATTATTTGATGAGGTTTTAATTTTTTAACTTTCTTTAATAAATCAACTGTATATTCAAATGTGTTGTTTGGTAAGTTACATTCTTTCAAGTTTATATCACAAGTTTTAGCTATATCAGTTGCTTTTGATGTATTCATCCATACAACTGTGTTGTGGTCAACTAATTGTAAATAATCTTCATCTTTAGTGTATAGCGCAACTGGAATTTGATCTTGGAATTGCTTTGATAAACTTCCTGCAAAGTCATCAGCTTCAAATACATTGCTATAATCTTCACTTGGAGTTGAAATTAAAACCTTAACCCCTATAGTTTCAAGCATTTCTCTTAATAAATCATATTGTTCTTTTAAAGGAACTTCTATAGGTTTTCTTGTTCCTTTGTAATCATCGTATATTAACTTTCTAAAAGTCATTCTAGTAGAATCTAGGCACACTGCTAAGTGTGTAGGCTTTTGCTCTTTTATCATAGATAGCATAATTTGCATAAACCCAAAAACTCCGTTTGTATATATTCCATCTTTTGTTTGAAGTATCTTATCATAAAATTGTTCTTTTTCTTCAATTGTTTTAGCAAACATTATTTGTCTTGGAAGTCTTGCAAAGTAACTTGTACTAAGTAATGATGACCCATCTATAATAAGTAGTTTTTCTTTATTATTATCTTTATCTATTTTTAAATATTTAACTTTTTCACTTTCTTTTATTTCAATATTTTTAGTTTCCTTAACATCTTTTATTGTATCTATTTCTTCTTTTATATTATTAGCTTTTTTATTTTTCGTTCTAAAATCTGTATTTAATCTAGATCCAACATAACTATTAAGTCTTATATGATCTCCTCTAGATAATTCAGATTCTTTGATTTTTTCGTTAGCTTCTTTTTGTTCTAATAAATCAAATAAATCCATAATTCTCTCCTCTTTTTTAATGGTCATTAATCTCAATGTATTAATTATAACATATACATTTTATTATTTTGAAATTATAGATGTATTAACTATATTTACTATAGAAAAAGAAGGATATATTGCCTTTTATCAGCTCAATATATCCTTCTTTTTTATTCAGTCATTTATAATAATTCCCCATATTTTCTTATATATATTTTTTTAACTATAGTAACTAAAACCATATATGCTATTATTGTAGCTATTAACCATGCAAAGTATATCATTGGCATAGGATAAAGGTTTAATGCACTTCCAAATGGAGTATATGGTATTATTGTTCCTACAGCTATACCCATAGTTGTTAATATAAGTAGTGGAAGTGATGCTCTACTTTGAATAAATGGTAATTTTGGTGTTCTTATCATATGAATTACCAATGTTTGAGACCATAATGATTCAACAAACCATCCTGCATTAAATAACATCATGAATAAAGTTTTGTCTACTCCCGGATCATTATATCCACCACCTAATACAGCAGGACATATAACAAAGTACATTAATAGATATGTTGTTATATCAAATACTGAACTTGTAGGTCCTATCCATTTCATAAAGTTACCAATTGATGCTGCTTCCCACTTACGTGGTACTTTTAAGTAATCTTCATCTACATTATCCCATGGTATTGACATACAAGATATATCATATATAAGGTTTAGCATTAATAATTGAACTGGAAGCATTGGTAAAAATGGTAAGAATATACTTGATGCTAATACACTAAACATATTACCAAAATTTGAACTTGCAGTCATTTTTATATACTTAATTATATTTGCATAAGTTTTACGACCTTCTTTTATTCCATTTTCAAGAACCATTAAATCTTTTTCAAGTAATATTATATCTGCTGACTCTTTTGCTATATCTACACCTGTATCAACTGATATGCCAACATCTGATTTTCTCATAGCTGGTGCATCGTTTATTCCATCTCCCATGAATCCAACTACATGACCATTGCTTCTTAACATTGATACAACTCTAGATTTTTGCTCTGGTGAAAGTTTTGCAAATACATTTGTACTTTCTACTACTTCTTTTAATTCTTCATCTGACATTACTTCAACTTGATGTCCAAGTATTATATTACTTACATCTATTCCAACTTGTTTACATACATATTTAGTTACTTGTTCATTATCTCCAGTTAATACTTTTACATCTACTCCATATTCATTTAAAGTTTTTATAGCTTCATATGAAGACTCTTTTGGAGGATCTAAAAATGCTATATATCCAACTAAAATCATATCTTTTTCATCAGCTGTTGAGAATTCTGTATTTTTTGATACGTTAGCTTTTCTAGCTACACCTATAACTCTCATACCTTTACTGTTTAGATCTTCTACTGTTTTTAAAACTTTTTCTTTTAAGTCCTCAGTTAAATCAACTATTTCTCCTCTATACTCCACCTTACTTGAAATGTCTAACATCTCTTCTACCGCACCTTTTGTTAGTAGCTGATTATTATTATTTTCATCATTTAATACTACTGACATTTTACGGCGAGTGAAGTCAAATGGAATTTCATCAACTTTTTCATATGAACTTACAATCTCAGCTAAATTCTTTTTCTCTCCATATTCAAGTATAGCTACATCTAGTAAATTTCTAAGCCCTGTTTGGAATTTACTTATTAAATATCCATGTTTTAAAACACTTAAATTTTCATTACCTTCAACATCTAAATGACGCTCTAATATTATTTTATCTTCTGTCAAAGTTCCTGTTTTATCAGTACATAATACATCTATAGCTCCGAAATTTTGAATAGAGTTTAAATTTTTAACTATAGCTTTTTTCTTAGACATTGCTACTGCACCTTTTGCAAGATTTGTAGTAACTATCATAGGTAACATTTCAGGAGTTAATCCTACTGCAATTGATATACCAAATAAGAATGCTTCTAACCAGTCTCCATCAGTTAATCCATTTATTATGAAAATTGTTGGAGCCATTATTGCCATAAATTTGATTAAAATCATACTTACTGAGTTTACACCTTTATCAAAACTTGTTTCTTCTCTTTTTTCTGTAACTATATCAGCTATATTACCTATAAAAGTGTCATCTCCTGTAACTACTACAACTGCTGTTGCTGATCCACTTATTACATTAGTTCCCATAAAAGCTAAGTTTTCAAGTTCAAGTATAGATTGGCTCATTACAGAAACTGTTTCTAGTTCTTTTCCAAACTTTTCAACAGGTTCAGATTCTCCAGTCATTGATGCCTGGCTTATAAATAAATCCTTAGATGATAATATTCTTATATCTGCTGGAATCATATCTCCTGCAGCTAATTTTATCAGGTCTCCTGGAACTAGTTCATTTATTGGAACTTCTACTTCTTTTCCACCACGTAATACTGTAGCTGTAGTTATTATCATTTCTCTTAGCTTTTTACCTGCATTACTTGATTTTCCTTCTTGAACAAACTTTAATACTCCACTTAATGTGACCATACTACCTATTATAATTACAGCTGTTAAACTTCTATCCTCTGGAGCGGCTATAACAAAGTCTGTTATAAATGATATTAGTGCAAGCACTACAAGTATTATTGTAAATGGGTTTACAAATGAATTAAATAATCTCTTATACCATGTATCATTGTTTTTATCTGTTATTTCATTTAATCCATAATCTTCTATTCTATCTTTAGCAATTTTATCACTTAGTCCATTTGAATCTGTTTGTAAAAAATCAAATAATTCTGTTTGTGATAATACCGCAGCTTTTTTTAATTTAGTTTCTGTTAAATTTCTTCTTTCCTCTTTTTTCACTTCTATTTTTTTTGTTTTCATGTTCATGATTTTCATATTATTCCCTCCTCACTATTTTGCAAGTGCATGAGAATAAATGACAAAATAAATGCCTGTTACTATATTTTTAGTAAACAGGCAGCATAAATAAAACTCTTGTGCTTTATTTTTAAAGTGAAAACAAAATGAACTTACATAGTTAGTATACAAGTAAATAGCATATTACTTTTACTAACTGTTTTGTTTTCAATTTTATAATAAAAATAGAGCCAATCTGAGTCTTCTTCAAATTCTATGCCATCTGTTCTCATACACAACCTACTTTCTAAGTCCACTTTATTTTCACCTCCGTATTTTAATTTAATTCATTTTTAATGTTTTTTGATTTTTTAGCATCAAAAAATCCTCGTTTCTTTTGGTAAACGAGGATAATGAAAGCGTAATTAAAAAGTATCTTTTACATATACTTAATAATCTTCGTCCAAGCTTTAGCTTCTTAGGGCAATGTAATTGCATTAGAATACGCCTTCTCCGACGTATACTGCTAACCATCTAATAGTGTCTCCACTATTTCGCGGCAGCAACCCGTATCCCTAAGGTAACCTCACCTACCGAAACTATTTAGTTATATCTTACTTCCCTTTCATTATATTCAGAACTTTTAAAATTGTCAACTCTAAAATCAAAAAAGTTCTAAGACTTTTTAGTCTTAGAACTTTTTTATTAATTACTATGCATCAAAGTCTACATGAACTTTTCCTATCGGAGTGTTTATATCTATGTAAGATAAGTTAAAGTTTTCATCCATAACATCTATCTTATATTCAAAAAATAAATCGTCTTCTTTCTTAGACATAAATATGTAGCTTCCATTCTCTTTTTCTTCTATTTCATCACATATTTCTTCGTATATTTCTTCTCCACTTACATAGCCATTATAACCTGCAGCTTTTATTTTATCTTCTATTAATTTATATATTTCTTCCATTTATTTACCTTCTTTCTATATATCTATAAAATACAGTCTACAATCAGTTTTTATATATTGTCAACTATATATACATATTTTATTTATAATACTTTTCTTTTAATCTATTTATCTCATATTCATCTCTATCGATAGCTCTTCCTACATTTCCATCTAGCATCTTCCAAGCCGTGTTATGAACTTCTTCAACTTCAACAAAGTTTCCTTTTTTCCACTCGTTTAAAGATTTTATAAAAAATTTATGAGGTCCTAATTGAGCTTTATCTAATATATATATCATCTTATCTACATTCTCTGGATTCGGTTCTAAAAACCCTACCCTTTTGTTCTTTTTAGACTTTATAACTGGATTAGATATCCAATGCACCAAGCTATATATTTCTTCGTCCTTATACTCAAATTTTTCTGAAGATTTCGCTCTATCATACGTCTTGTTTAAAATTTCTTGAATTGACCCTGAATATTCAAGACTACTACTAACATTTTCATCTAATTTCACTTTCTTATCGTCTTTTAAAACATTAACCCCAACAATCAAAGCTCCAACTAAAATTAAACTCATTACCCCTATAATTATTTTCTTCCCCATTAAACCCCTCCAAACTTATATTTACATACTCCTCTATTTTAATATTTTTGTAGGATTATGTACACCCTTGCCCCCCACATCCACATACCACTTCCTAAAAAGAAAGATAAATATAAGTTAACGAAAGTGTGGGTGATTATATAAGTTTTAGCGCCTTTTAAAGCATCTTTCCAGCTTTAGAAGCAAAACTTATATAACCACCCACATCTATTTTTCGTAACTCTATTTAACTTTTTTAATTACCACTTACATTTATTGCTCTATTTAATCGTTCAAGTGGAAGTATCCCAATTATAAGTGCAGACAATAATCCCTCTACGCCTTGACTTGATACATTATACAAGAATGAGTATACAAATACATTCATTCCTTCTGGAGCATAATCTCCAAAGAATACACATCCTGATATTATATTCATAGATACACTAAGAACTACAGCAAATAAACAACCTAGTATAACTTTTGATTTCTTATCTTTTCCAAATGATCCTGCTAATCCAAGTAACATTGTCGGTAATATATAGTCTAGTAAAAATTGTGCTGGATGTATTATATACACGCCCTTTAATAATTTTAATACTCCATAAATAAGTCCACCAGTTATACCGACCGTGTTTCCAAATAAAACTGAAAGTAACATTGTTGGTAACATTGAAAATAAAGATATTCCTCCACCTTGTGGATATTTTATAAACTCTATCATACTAAGTATATATGATATTGCACTAAACATACCTATCATAACAACTGTTTTGGTAGTGAATTTAGTATTTTTTAAACCTTTTAGATAGTATATAAAAAATCCTATACTACCTAATATTATGATTGCATTTATCATAATTCACCTCCCGTATCTATTTTTGCAAAGACTTTGTCCATTTTAAACACTCATTATATATATCATCGCACTTTAATATAGCCGATACTATTGCATATCCATCTATGTTTATACCCTTAAATGTATCTATGTTATCTAAATTTATACCACCGATTAAAACTTTAGGTATATCAAGCTTTTCATCAATTTCTTTTAGTTGATCTACTGTAACTATTGTAGCATCATTTTTAGTAGTTGTATTAAACATAGCTCCTACCCCTATATAATCTGCTCCACCATTTTTTGCAACAGTGGCTTCCTCTATATTATGAGCTGATATTCCTATAATTTTATCTTTTCCTATTAATCTTCTCACTTCTTCTAAAGGTATATCACTTTGTCCAACATGAACACCATCTGCATCACAAAGCATAGCAATGTCTACTCTGTCATTTATTATAAATAAAGCATCATATTTTTTAGTAAGAGCTCTTAATTTATATGCTTTTTCTAAAAACTCTTTTCCATTTGCATTTTTTTCTCTTAATTGTAAAGTTGTTACCCCACCTTTTAATGCATCTTCTACACATTTATAAAAATCTCTTCCATTTAGTATTTCTGAGTCAGTCACTAAATATAATTTTAATTTTTCTTCCATTTTGTTCTCCCTTTAATTAGTTGATAATTTCAACACTTTTTGAAATCTTTTTATAGGTAATAAAACTAGTATTAGACTCGAAAGTAATCCTTCAACTCCTGCGCTTGATATATTATATATACAAGAATAAAGTACTATGTTCATTCCCTCTGGAGCATACTGTCCAAAATATACTACTCCTGATATTATACTTATCAATACACTTAAACTACTTGCAAATAAGCATCCTTTGAACATATCGCTTTTTTTCTCTCTTCCAAATTCTCCAGCTAATCCAAGCGCCATATTTGATAATATATAATCTAGTAAAAATTGTGCTGGATGCACTACATAAGCTCCATTTAATAGTTTTAGTAATCCAAATATCAATCCACCTGTTAGCCCTGCCTCACGACCATATAATATAGCTAGTAGCATCGTAGGTAGCATTGAAAATAACGTTATACCTCCACCTTGCGGATACCTTATGAATTGTATCATATAAAGTATAAATGATATAGCACTAAACATAGCGATCATTACTATCTCTTTAGTAGAAAACTTCTTTTTATTTATATCTTTTGCATACATAAATAACATTACTAAACTTATTATTATAATTACTACGCTTGACATTTTTTCTTCGCCTCTTCATATGCCATATTCCAAAAATCTAATTCATATAAGCTTGATTTAACAAATATTTCTTTAAGCTTCTTTGTCTCATCTTCAGTTAAATCTTTACATAACTCATTTGTGTATTCTAACCAATCTATTAATACATCATCAAATTCTTGATCTGCATACATCTCTATCCATTCTTTATAATAATTATTATCTAAATTATCTTTATAAGTTTCATATAAATAATGGCCTATATAATTGTAACTCCAGTTACAAGGTAACGTAGCCATTACAATTTCTTTAACTCCTCCTGTTAATGAAACAGCTTGCATGTAACTTGTATAGCTACTTGAAACTAGTTCATATCTACATTTTTCAGCCTCAATTGGAGGTACTCCTAATTTTTTCATATATTCAACATGTATAGCAGTTTCGTCTTCCATAGACCCCTTAGCAGCTTTATTGAAAAACTTCATTTCTTTAACTGTATCTGCTTTTATTACTCCCATTGCAAAAACTTTAGCAAATTCTTTTAAATATAAGTAATCTTGTATAAGATATCTTTTAAATTTATCTTTTGGTAAAGTTCCTTCTCCTATTTCTCTTACAAATGGATGATTTAAATAACTTTCCCATATATCTTTAACTTCTTCAAACAAGCAATCTGTAAATTTCATTAAAATACCTCCACCCTTGAAGACTCTTTTAACTTATCTTCATTTAATTTATATATATTGTCCATTAAATTTACTTTAAAGCTTCCAATTCCTATATTATCTATATCTGCTAATTCTCCACATAAACTCATTGTAAGAACACCCATTGCTGCAGAATTTAAATTTTCATTACTAGCTCCTAAATAACTACCTATTAAACTAGCACTCATACATCCAGTACCTGTTATTCCTTTTAGTTTAGGAGTTCCATTATGTATTTTTATAATTTTATCGCCATCAGTTACTACATCTACTTTTCCAGTAGCTACTACCACACATTCTAGTTTTTTAGCAACTTTCTTGATAATATCGTCTATGTTTTCATCATCGTCAAATGAATCTACACCTTTTCCTTTTACATTAAATCCACCTATGTACTTAATTTCAGCTGCATTCCCTTTAATTACATCAAACTTTACTTCGTTTAATAAAGTTTTTACTAACAAAGATCTTGAAGGTGTTGCAAACACCCCTACTGGATCTAATATAACTGGCTTTTTATGCTTATTTGCTATTTTCCCAGCCTTTATAAATAATTCTCTATGAGAGGAATTCATTGTTCCAATATTTATTACTACAGAACTTGCAATAGGTATTATTTCTTCTGCTTCTTCATAAGAATAACTCATCAGCGGACTTGCACCTATAGCTAAAGTTATATTTGCACAATCATTAATTGTAACTTCGTTAGTGTAATGAAGTACTAATGGGTTAATTTCTTTAACTTCATTTAATAATTCAAACATAATTTCATCTCTCCCTTTTAAATGCTTATATCTATTTATTTGAGTCAAATTTATAAAAATGGTGTACTGGTCCTACTCCTCCACCTATATCAAAGCTATGTCTTATAGCGTTAGTTATATAGTCTTTTGCATTTGAAACAGCTTGTACTATATCAAATCCTAGTGCTAAATTTGCAGTTATTGCAGATGATAAAGTGCATCCTGTTCCATGAGTGTTTTTTCTATCCAATCTTTCGCTTTTATAAATTTCAAATGTATCCTTTCCTATTAAAACGTCTACTGCATCCCCATCTAAGTGTCCACCTTTCATTAACACATACTTAGGTCCTAGTTCTAATATTTTTTTCCCAACTAATTTCATGTCATCTAGATTATCAATTTTAATCCCTGTTATTTCCTCAGCCTCTAATGTATTTGGTGTTATTATGTATGCTTTAGGTATAAGATATTTTATTAAATTATCTTTAGCCTCAGGTTTTAAAAGTGAATATCCACTTTTAGATATCATTACTGGATCTACTACTAAGTACTTTGGATTGTACTTATCTAAAGATTCAACAATTGCCTTTATTATTTCTGGGCTAGATACCATTCCTATTTTTACTGCTTTAGGTGGTATATCATCAAATACTACCTCTATTTGTTTTTGTATTATTTCTTTACTTAAATCCTCTACTAAAAATACTCCATGAGTGTTTTGAGCAGTTATAGCTGTTATTACACTCATTCCATAAGTTCCTATAGCACTAAATGTCTTTAGGTCTGCTTGTATACCTGCACCTCCTGATGAATCTGAACCTGCTATCGTAAGTGTTGGCACTTTATACTTTTCCATTAGATGTTTCCCCCTTGATTTTTGTATTAAAAAAAGCTATATTCCTGTAGGAATATAGCTTTTAATTTACTATGCAAATAAATTTCATTTGTATATTTAATAAAGCTTTCCTACGCTGGCATTATCCAGATCAGGTTTAAGGGTTAATGAATAAATTCATCTCTCAGCCTTTGGGGCACCCCTAGCTATTCATTTTAGATTACAGTTTAATTATAGCTCACTAAATTTATATGTCAATAAAAATTTATTACGCTACTTCTGCTGCATCTATATTAGTTACTTCTAACTCTTTTTCACTACTTGCAACTACAAGTGTACAAGTATTATCTCCCATAACATTTACTGTAGTTCTAAACATATCTATAATTCTTTCCACTCCCATTATAAGTCCGATACCTTCAAGTGGAAGTCCTACTGATTGAAGCACCATTGATAGCATTATCATACCAACACCTGGAACTCCTGCTGTTCCAACTGATGCTAAAGTTGCTGTTAAAACTATTGTTAACATATCATTAATACCTAAATGAATTCCATAAACTTGTGCTATAAATAAAGCTGCTACGCCTTGCATTATAGCTGTTCCATCCATGTTTATAGTAGCTCCCATAGGTATTGTAAATGAACGTATACTTTTACTAACTCCCATTTCTTCCATAAGCTCTAGACTTACTGGAACAGAAGCATTACTTGATGCAGTTGAAAAAGTAACTGCAGCTACTTTTGAAAATTTACGTACAAATCCAATAAAACTAACTTTTGTAAATACTTTTAACGCTCCTCCATAAACCACTACTACGTGTAGTAATAGTCCAAATAATACAACTAATATATATTTAACTAATGATCCTATTGCATCTGCTCCTACTGTAGAGAAAGTATTTGTAATGAGTGCAAATACTCCAAAAGGTGCAAACATCATTATTACACTAACCATTTTCATACAAACTTCATTTGCGCACTCAAATAATTTCTTTAAAGGTTTTGCCTTTTCACCTACTAAACTTATTGATACTCCTGTAAGCATTGCAAAGAATATTATCTGTAACATTTCACCTTTTGCAAAAGCCTCTATAGGGTTTGATGGTATCATGTTTAATATTATTTCTGATAGTGACTGATTTTTTGCTATTGTAGTAGATTGACTAGCTACAGTTCCTAAATCAAGTCCTGCACCTGGCTTTAATAAAACTCCTAAAGCTAATGATATACAAATAGCTACAGCTGTTGTCATTAAATAGAATCCCATAGTTTTAAATCCAATTCTACCTAATTTCTTTATATCTTCCATAGCAGATACACCGCATACTAATGAAACAAATACTAGTGGCACTACCATCATTTTTATAGCTTTTGTGAATCCATTCCCTATTACATTTATAATTCCACCTAATAAAACTGTATCTTTAATATAACTACCTGGCATTTTGCTAAGTATTACACCAAATAACATTCCTAAAAATAATCCAATTAATATTTTACTCGTTAATCCAAGTTTCCTCATATGTGTTTCCTCCATCTCTTTATCATATTAATATTATACACTAAAAATCGACTTTTTTGTAATTTTTTAAAGTTTAAGTGCATCAAAATACATTTTAACTTAATATAATTAAGTCGGTATGTTTTTGACTTTATTATATTTTGTCTATTTGTGATATAACTTTATATATATTCTAAAATCAGCTTAAAAAACTTAATTTTCAAACCATTACATTTTTTAACTTATTTTTATTCATACATATACGATTATTCTTTATATTTTTAACAAAAAAAGACGGTACGTAAGTAACTTTACTTAACGTACCGTCTTTTTTTATGTTAATTATTTTAATATTTTTATTTCCATGTTTTGTCTTCCGAACTTAACACATTCTGCTTCACTGTTCATAAATATATCTATTCTTTTACCTTTTATAGCACTTCCACAATCTTCTGCTGTAAATACCATGTCAAACTTAGGTATATATACTTTTGTTCCATATGGTATTACCGTTGGGTCAACTGCTATAGTTCCCCATTTAGGAGTAGTTCCTGTTGAAGTTATAGTATCTCCAGCATATGCTGTTGCTTCTATAGACATTGATGTTCCATTGTTGTTATTAGATGAAGCTTCTGCTTGTGAGTTAGAAGATTCATTTGTTGTTGCATCAGATACTGTAGACGCACTCTTAACTTCTTTAATTGTATCATTAGCTTGTTGTTTAGCTTGGTTTTGTTCTTGTTCTTTAGCTTGAGATTCTGTTAAAACATAATCACCACAAACCCATCCTTCTTTTTTATCATCTAATTTAATTCTGTACCAATTATCTTGTTCTTCTAAAAGTTTAATTTCTGTATTTTTGTCTAATGTATCTAATTTATCATGTTCTGTAGCTGGCCCTTTTCTTACATTTAATTTGCTAGCAGTTACAGTTCCATTTTCTTTATCAGTATAATCTCCACTTACCCATCCTTCGTTTCCATCAGTAAGCTTAATCTTATTCCATCCATTATTTGTTTCTAATATTTCAACTACCATACCTCTGTCTAATGATCCCACTCTTTGCTCTTCTATTGATGGACCTTTTCTTACATTTAACTTCTCTGCTTTAACTACTTCTCTTTCTGCTGCATATATATTACTTGTAGATGTATAAAGTCCTCCTACAACTAATCCTAATGCTAATATTAATGATGATTTCCTCGCTCTTTTATTCATACTCATAGTATCCCTCCAGTTAATTTAAATAAATAAAAAATTATATATTATTGACCATTATGTCTTGTAAAATTCGTATTTTATGAATTTGTTACTTTTCTGTAACTTTTAATTAATGATAATATATTTTTGGGCCTTTGTAAACACATTTTCTATAATTACCAGAAAAAGGGTTACAAATTAGTTACAAATTTAGTAACAATTTAATGTTTCATACCTCTAAGGATGAGTGTATAAATATCCATATATTAATATGGAGGTATTAAATATGATAAGTTTTTGCTCAATGTGTTCTGGTGTTAGCGAGGATGAATTAAAAAGAGCTTTATTAGAAGTTGATATAAAAGAAGATTGTATATGTGAATGTGGATCAGAATTTACAGCTTATGTAGATAGTGAATTAATAACAGCAAAAAATAAAGAAGACCTTATAGCTCAGACTCTAGAAATATTAAATAAGTAATCATTTTTAAATTATTTATTTAATAAGGTTAGGTAAGGTTCTATATATACACTGACAAAACGTTAAAGCTAATCTTTTCGGCTTTAGTGCAGGAAGTGTATATATAGAACCTATCCCTAAATAACAAAAAAATGAGTGAAGTTTCCTTCACTCATTTTTTATATCTATTTATTAACTAAGTTTATTAGTTAGATGCATTTTCACTTCCATTAGTTTTCTTAGCTATAACAGGTAATATTAATCCTATTCCCATTAATACTATAGGTGTTATAACATTTAAAGAAACTCTAAATATCCATTCTTTACTAAATGCAGGAACATCTGTTGGGAACATACCCATTATACAAGCAAATGCTGTAAATCCAAAACACCAAGCTCCAACTAAGAATCCTAATTTATCACTCTTTATAAACTTGTATTCAGTTTTAAATTTACTACTCATCTTCTTAAGACCCATGTAAGCTAAGAATACCCATAAGTATCTCATTGGCATTACAACTGAGTTTAATTTTAATAACCAGTTAAATAACTCATTAGTGTTACCTATTCCTAATGCTGGTATTACTATTAATATAGAAACTAATATAGCTGTCATTATATATCCATTAACTAAAACACCATTCTTATTTGTTTTAGATAATTTCTTAGGTATAAATCTAGAATCAGCTTCTCCTAATAATACTCTAAGCGGAGCATCTATTGAGAATACTAAAGCTGATAATTGTGCTGCAGTATTTGCTAATGCATAAACTATAACAAATAAGCTACCTAATCCATAATGTTCTCCTAATAATTGGAATGCATAGTATTGACCATTCATCATTAAGTCTTCTGGTATAGCGTTAGCATTGAACATCATACCCATAGCTATTGATCCTAAAAGTGCACATACAGCAACCATTCCAGCTAAAACTAACATTCCTTTAGGGAAGTTTTTAGATGGGTTTTTAGTATTATTTACGTATGGAGCTATTTTTTCGCATCCTCCAACAGCAAATACTAGCATTGATAAAGTTGTTAAATATGCAAAGTCAAATTTAGGAATAAATGACTTAGGTGTTATATCAGGCGTTGCAACATGTCCAGTTATAGCTGGAGCTGCTAATCCTAATACTATGTATAATAAAGACATAACAAACATTGACATACCTGCTACGTTACCTATAACCTTTAATACTTTTACTCCCTTTGTTGAAATATATAAAAATATTAAAAATACAACAAGTACCATTCCTTGTAATATTAAAGGGTTTAATTCCTTTAATGTTGTAGCAAGTTCTCCTGATGGACTAACTGCCCAAGAAAGTGCTATTAATAATGCTTGTGGTTTTTGTGCTAAATACGGTACATGAACAACCCAGTAAGTCCACCCTGCCATAAATGCAAGCATTGGTGTTGTAGTTGAACTTATCCAAGCTGAAACTCCACCTTGAGAATCTTTAAATGCAGACCCTAGTTCCCCAACCATTAATGTGTATGGTACAAAGTATAAAGCTATCATAAATATCCATGAGAATACTACAGTAAGTCCTTGATTTGCAAAGTTATTAACAACATTTCCAAATCCCCATACCATAACAAATCCCATTAAGGCAATATTTTGCCAAGTTAAATTTCTATTTTGATCAGACATTGATCTTTTACCTCCCAAAATTTGTATGATTACGGTTTCTATTATATATTGTTATAAGTTATTGTCAATACACTATTGTAAATCGTTTTCTTCCTGTATTTCCCTTCTTTTTTCTCAATCTTTTGACAATTAATTTTTTCTATTCACAATCTTTTCAAAATCTAAACATATATATTTTATTAATTTTCATTATTTTTTTAAATTAGTATTATTCATGCATTTAGTTATATATTATATTAATTTTTTTTGATATATTTTTTATTAC
>NZ_JAWDJM010000024.1:0-50041 GCF_032465715.1 Paraclostridium sp. MRS3W1
TTCTTATATAGTTAAAAAAAATAAAAAGAATTTAGATAAAAAAATAAGTTATAAGAGTACTATTTAATACTCTTATAACTTATTTTTTCGTTTAAATTTAAAATCAATACTATTGTTATCTTTAATTAATGTAGGCAAATAAATTAAAGATGTAATAAATGTGAACAATAATATGCTATAAAAATTAGCATTTGAAAAACTATAATCATAACGAGCATTAGTGAAGTGATTTAATAAAAAAGTAAATAAGAAAAATAAAGAACATGCTTTTATATTATCTACTATACACCTAGAATTTACATAAAACTTTCTGACTCCAACTAAATAAACTAAAGAATATAAAAGTAACAATCTAGATGCTATATAAAAGAAATAAAGAATATGTGGAAACTCAAAATATAAATCTTTAAAAAATATTAAGTCGCCTATAGAACAAACTATACTCCATGAGAAAAATACATTAAATAAATGATACTTTTTAAAAAGTAAAATAGCGATACATAAATATATTGTTATGCTTGTTATGTTTATTGGAAGTGTGTACAAAACATTATAACTTCCTAAAGAAATTAAACATATTTGTTCTAATATAATTATGAATACAAATGATAGGCATATAATTTTTTCTACTAAATAGCTGTATGGAAGTAAGTTTTTGGTTAGCTTAGGCAATAAGAATAAGAATATAGCTACAAAAAGTAGAATTATTAAATGTTCATTAGAAAAAACAAAATTAGAATTCATAAACTCCCCCCTAACTATTTATAAGCAAGTTTAAATATGTAATCATGTCCTTTTATACATTATATTCCAAAGTAGTAGTTATGATATATAGTTTTTAAAAATTTATATAAATATTTAATTGTAACAAAATAAAAATTAGATAATAAATTAATACTATAGCAGTTAAAAATTAGACATTTAAAAAATCATCCAAAGGAAGTGGTCTTTTGAAAAGAATAAGCATACAACCATGTGCTGATTGCGGAAGCAAATATTGTCCGTGTCATTTAGCATATTCAGGAGATTGTATTCAATGTAGTTTAATACAAGGCAGTAAAACTTGTGATTGTATTTGGCAGGGGGTTTGTGTATACAATGAATTGCAACATAATCGAAATGTAGCTTGTAATGAAAAGCAAGATGTTTTGTGTGATGTTGTAACAAAAAAAGAATTAAAAGAGGATATATATTTACTAGAGATAAGAACGCCTAAAATTTTATTAGAAGAACTATTAAACCCTGGTTCTTATATATTATTAAGATGCAAAGACCAAATTGACTCAAGATACAATGTACCTATATCTGTTATGGATATAGATGTTGAAAATGAAATTTTAAAAGTAATAATTAAAGAGGTTGGACATAAGACTAAATCGTTATTAAGTTTTGATAAAGTATGGGTAAGAGGTCCATACTTAAATGGGGTATTGGGACTTAAGGAGTTTAAACTTACAACAAATAGTAATGTAGCGGTAATATTAAGTGGGTTATCTCAAGTAAATGCACCTAAAATAATTAAGTATATCTTAAAAAATAATAATCATGTAGAAGTATTTGTAGACACTAGAAGAACTATTTTAGATGAAGTTATAGATAAAATAAAAGAGTTAAATGTCAATATCCACTTCATAAATATAAAAGAAGATGAAGAGCTAATTAAAGACTATATAAGAAGAAATAATGTAGAACTTGTATATAGCGGCGGATTTAATTCTTTTAATAAGGAAATCATGAAACTGGTTGATAGTGTTGACGAAAA
Source organism: Paraclostridium sp. MRS3W1 (assembly GCF_032465715.1). Classification (NCBI taxonomy): domain Bacteria; kingdom Bacillati; phylum Bacillota; class Clostridia; order Peptostreptococcales; family Peptostreptococcaceae; genus Paraclostridium; species Paraclostridium sp. MRS3W1. Next base: position 1,763 of record NZ_JAWDJM010000024.1, read on the forward strand.
TATTAGATTCTCAATAGCAAATAATAATTTAATTGTATGTGGGGAAGGAATATGTGGAGGATGTACGGTTGTAATTAATGGGAAAAGAACGAAATCTTGTAAAGCTCAAATTAATGGAAGAGATTATCTAAAAAGTTTAAAATAAATTTGTTTTAGGTTTAAGGGGGAATTTAAAGTGGCAAAAGTAGTAGTTATAGGCGGCGGATGGGCTGGTTGTGCAGCTGCAATATCTGCAAGGAAAGCAGGAGCAGAGGTTACTATTTTAGAAAGAACAGATCTTTTACTAGGGCTTGGGAATGTTGGAGGAATAATGAGAAACAATGGAAGATATACTGCAACAGAAGAAGCTATAGCCTTAGGAGCAAGTGAACTATTTGAATTAACAGATAAGTATAGTACACACAAAGACATGGATTTTCCAGGTCATAAACATTCAACTATATATAATGTAACAGAAATTGAAAAACCTGTAAGAGAAAAAATATTAAGTATGGGTATAGAAGTAAGATTTTTCTCTAGAGTTATAGATGTAAAATTAGATGGCAAGAAAATAAAAGCTGTTGTTTTAGAAGATGGGGAGATTATAAATGGAGACTCATTTGTAGAAACAACAGGATCTTCAGGACCTATGGGAAATTGCACTAAGTATGGTAATGGATGTGCTATGTGTGTTTTAAGATGTCCTTCGTTTGGAGGAAGAGTTAGTATAACTAGCAAGTGTGGAATAGAAGATATGTATGGAAGAAGAAACACAGGGGAGTTAGGGGCTTTTAGTGGTTCTATGAAATTATTAAAAGAAAGTTTAAGTGAAGAAATTCAAAAAGATTTAAATGAAAAAGGTTGTGCTGTAATACCTTTACCAGAAGAACTTATAAATACAGAAAAACTTGATATAAAAGTTTGTCAACAGTACTCACTACCTGAGTTTGCTAAGAATTTAATTCTAATAGATACAGGTCATGCAAAACTAATGGCACCATTTTATCCACTTGAGAAATTAAGAAAAATTCCAGGATTTGAAGGAGCTATAATAGTAGATCCATACTCAGGAGGAAAGGGAAATTCAGTAAGATATTTTTCAGTTGCTCCAAGAGATAACTATATGAGAGTAACAGGACTTGAAAACTTATTTGTAGGTGGAGAAAAAAGTGGATTCTTTGTAGGTCATACAGAAGCTATATGTACTGGATCTTTAGCTGGGCATAATGCAGCTAGAAATGCTATAGGTATGTATTTACTTCAATTACCAACTAATATTGCAATTGGAGACTTTATATCTTATGCTAATCAAGAATTAAAAGAAGAACATGCGGATAGGTTAAAATTTACTTTTGCAGGAAGTATTTACTTTAATAGAATGAAGGATTTAGGTTTTTATACAATAGATAAAAAGGAAATAGAAACTAGAGTTAAGAAGGCCGGATTAGAAGGGGTTTTCAATAAAAAAATAATCAAATAAATAAAAGGAGATAACTTTTGTTATCTCCTTTTATTTATTGTAAAGGTTTAAGCTTAAAGCATATAAAAAATATCTAATGCAGCAATAGTAAAACTCACTACTGTATTAAATAAAGAAAAGAACTGTATTATACTATAAAGCTTATAGTTATGTATCGTATCATATAAGCTGATACATCCAATGGTCAATAAGCCTACAATACTTAAAATAATAATATCAGCAAATATATCAATGCAAATTAAGATTAAAGCAATGATTGCTAACATAGAAGATAATGAAAAACGTTTAGATAAAGTATAAGTATTTGTTGCACGTTTCAATATAAATCACCTCTATATACTTATATGAAATTATATAAGATTTAAAACTAAATAAAATATATTGAAAAATGGACAAGCACTATAGTAATTAGAACGTTAGTAGTTAAAGGTAAGAATAAAAAATAATAAAGCAGTATCAAACACAAAAGGCACGGGGGTGGCGATAATTTTCTTACGAGCTAGAGAAGTAGCAAATAAATTCAAAGACGAAACATTAAAGCTCGAGTTCTTTAGAGGATCCAGTAAAGAATCAAAAATAATGAATCAGTATTCAACCAAAAAAGGCACGGGGGTGGCGAGAATTTTCTTATGAGTTAGTGAAGTGGTAAATAAGTTCATTGACGAAACGTTAAAGCTCGAGTCCTTTAGAGCTTTACAGTGAAGGAAAGGAATATATTTATCACGAACGCCCACCTCACTAAGAAAACAGGGGGATATATTATGGCAGTATTCAGACAAGTACACATAGATTTTTGGCAAGATGGTTTTGTATTAGATTTAACACCAGAAGAGAAATACTTCTACTTATATCTAATGACTAACAGCAAAACTACTCAATGTGGAGTTTATGAACTTCCAAGAAGAATAATAGAAACTGAAACAGGATACAACAGAGAAACAGTTGAAAAACTTTTAGATAGATTTGAAGGTTATAAAAAGATAGTCTATGATAAATCTTCAAATGAAATATTTATAAATAACTGGGTTAAATACAATAAGATAGTTAGCCCAAAAGTTAAAAAGTGCGTAGAAAAAGAGTTAAAAGAAATTAAAAGTGAACTATTAATAAATCTATTTTTAAATGAATGTAATAAGTATGGATACAGTATCGATACCCATATCAAAAAAGTGGACAACTATTTAAATACAGTATCGATACCCATGACTAAACTTGAAAGCAACTTAGATAACCACTATGGGGAAGAAAAAGAAAAACAAAAAGAAAAAGAAGAAGAAAAATACATAAATAAAGATGTAGGTATAGATATGTGTATAAAAGAAGATGTATCTAAATATGCAAAACTATATGAGCAAAATATAGGACTTATTAATGGAATTGTAGCAGAGTGGTTAATTGAAATTAGTGAAACTATAGATGTTAGATTATTTAAAAGAGCTATAGAAATAGCAACAGATAATGGAAGATGTAATAAAGGGTATGTTAACGGAATTATAAAACAATGGATAGAAAAAAACATAAAGACTTTTGAAGATTTAAAAGCATATGAAATTGGAAAATTAAATCAAGGGGGAAATGAAAATGGAGCACCTATCAATGAACATGGAAAATCTAAGCATCAAAAAGATGCTAACTCAGAGGACTCAAACATTTATAGAAAACCAACAGAAGAAGAACTTAGAGAAATCAGAGAATTCATTGAGGGAGAAAACTAAATATAGATGTAATAAGTGTAGAGATTTAACCTTTATAATTGAAGGGGATGTGGCAGTTCCTTGTGAATGTAGAGCATTAAGAGAAGCTGAAGAGATTTTAAAATCAAGTGGTATAAGTGATGAATTTAGGAAAAAGACTTTTGAAAGCTTCGATTATACATATGATATTCAAGTAGTAGAAGCTTATAAAAAAGCTAATAAATATGTTAATAGCTTCAATGAAATTAAAGATACTAGAAATAACTCAATAATATTTTTAGGACAAGTAGGTTCAGGGAAAACTCATTTATCATTAGCGATTGCAAATAAACTTATGGATAATTGTGTTGGAGTTTTATATATGTCTTATAGAGAAGCTATAACTAGGATTAAACAAAATGTAATGGATAGTGAAGAATATGAAAGGATCATTGGTAGATACAAAAGAGCTAAGGTACTTTTAATAGATGATTTATTTAAGGGAAGTATTACTAAGAGTGATATAAATATTATGTTTGAGATTGTTAATTTTAGATATTTTAATTATTTGCCAGTTATAGTGAGCTGTGAAAGAGAAGTTGAAGAACTTTTGGATATTGATGAAGCTGTGGGGAGTAGGTTGATTGAAATGAGTAAAGGAAGTGTTGTGGAGTTTAAGGGGAGGAAGCTTAATTATAGGGTTTATGGATGAGCAATTTTAAGTTATGAGCTAAAAAAGGTGTCTACACTATAAGATAATATTATAGATACTTAGAAATAGGAGATCAAGTGATATATATTTCACATAATAATTATAACAAGCATAATGCGAAACTGTTTGAGAAAAATAAATATTTTTATAAAGATAAATATAAAAACTTATACTTAATAAATATGTTATTTAGAATAAGTAATAACGAACCGTATCACAAATAACGGAGCACAGTTTTATATATGAAAATAGTATTAATTATGGCATTTAACAAAATATAAGTGTACAAATATAGTTATATTAGTGGGAAGATCAATAGAAAAATTTTGATAAACTTAATATTAGTATAGTGTTAAAGTAAATAATTGAAAGGGAATTCAATTAGTAAAGTAGTATTACTAACTAGTAAAAGGTTAGTATTTTTTGTATAATAAAGTCATGAAAATGTATAGAGTATATCCTTACTCAGCTATATAGATTCATAGATATATAGCTGAGTAAGGATATATGTTAGAGAATACTAGTGGGAGAGGATAGTAGGAGTGACAGAAAAACAGTTTAGAGATTTTAGAGTGCAGATTAGATTACTACAGAGTAGAGGGGTTGTTATAAAGAACAAGAGATGGGCAAAGCATATATTAGCTACATCTAATTATTATGATGTCATTAATGGATATAAAGAGCCGTTTTTATCACAGCGTATACCAGTAGAAAAATATAAGCGTGGAACTAAGATAGAAGAAATATATGCATTATATGAATTTGATAGAAGGCTAAGAAGTGAGACTTTAGAGGTATTGTTAAAAATAGAAAATAAGTTAAGGACAAATGTGTCGTATGTTTTTTCAAAGCAATATGGACATAAAAACTACTTAATGTATGAAAATTTTGATTTAGTAAATAGTAAGAATTATAAAAATGTAGGAGAATGCATTGCTAATATGCATAAAAAAATAGCAAGTCAAATTGATAAAAATCCTTCAATTAAGCACTATATGAAACAGAAAGGTTACGTTCCACTTTGGGTAGTTGTAAATATCCTATCATTTGGAGATATCAGTAAATTTTATAGTAATATGAAGCAATCAGATAGAGCTAATGTAGCAAAAAGGATAAAATATACAGTTTGGGAGAATAAATTAAAGAATTACATAGAGTTTTTAGCTATAACTAGGAATGTGTGTGCACATAGTGAAAGGTTGTATAATTATAAATCTATTAAAAATATAAAAGATAATCATATAACAAATTATTTTGGAGGTAGTATAGCAACAAATGATTTTTTTAGTGTCTTGATAGGTTTCAAATTGATTCTAGATAAAAGAGAATTTGAACACTACTTTGAAATGCTAGTGGAATTGATTAATACATTAGACAAGCAATTAGATACAGTAAGTATAGATGAAATTACACATAAAATGGGATTCCCTTCGAATTGGATGGATATTTTGAACTTATAAATAGTATTAATTTTTACATAGAGTATATAATATAAATAGTATAAATTCTATATAAAAACATTGACATGTTCAACGAGATATAATAAACTTAAATTAAGATATGAAATGAAGGAACAAAAAATAAAACAAAACGTATAATAATGGTAGATAGTCCCCTGGTAACCTATATGGCCCAGGGGCTTTTATATTGGATATAATGTTCAAAATTTTATACTTGTTTGTATTCTATTAGACAAAAATTTAGTTGGAAATTATATAAAGTATGATATTAAAAATTATTATATCTTATATATAAAAGTTAGAAGACACTAATAGAATAGTGAAGAGTATCCGCAAGTAAGAGCTCACAATAACTAAGGAAAGATAAATAAATAGCTTATAGATACAAATAAATAATGATGTAATAGCATACTTAATGAAGGATAGGTTGCCTAACGAACAAGGAAACCTATCCTTTTGCATTTGATTGTAATGAATTGTATAAATTTTAAAATAGCAATATAATAGTTTGAGAAATAGTAAAAGGTGGGCTTATAATGAAAAATATAGAGATGAAAATTTCTCTAAAGTGTAGTGATTGTGGTAAAGTAGTAACTAAAGATAGACTTTTAGAAGAAAATAATTACATAATTGAAGCTAACATTGAGGATTTTAAGAAGGACATAATGAAGGAGATAGAAAAAGGTTTTAAGAAAATATTTAAGTAGTAGGTTACATGGAGATAACAGAGTTATGGTTAAAATTTAAAGAGTTTTTTGCTGATTTAGTTCAGTATGGATTTCCTACAATAGCTATTATAATATCTATATTTTCTTTTCGAGATTCTAGGAAAGCTAGTAAAATTCAACATAGATTAAATGAATTTGAGGAAAAGCTAAAGAAATATGAGTTAGAAGATAAGGAAAAAGAAAGAGAAGAAGCTACGAATGCAAATATTGAAGCTCGTATAATGAAAATTTCTAAAGATAAATACAAGATGAAAATATGGAACTCAGGTAAATCTAAGGCATATAATGCAGATTTTAAAGTTCCAGACGAATGTAAAAATATGGTATTTAGGGATAAGGTACCTTATGAATTTCTTGAACCTGGCAAGAGTTTTGAAGAGCATATTATTATATACTCTAGTTTCTAGATAAGTTTATGGTCACAACAACCTGGAGCAATAAAGAAGGACATGAGTATAGTAAGGAACAAATGGTATCTATATAATGAAATCGTGTTCCGTAGAGTAAGGTACGGAGAACGTATCACAAGTAAGAGCGTGGGGTTTTGGTAAAAAAGTCGTATTGATATAATTCATACGATTTTTTTAGTTAAACAAGATTATTTTCCTTAATTAGAAATTAATATATAATAAGATAAAATATATATTTAGAGCATAGTAATAAAGAGTACCACTGAAGAAATAAAATTGTCATACCGAATATAAATATGATATAGTCGGGTTGAATATAATTAGGATAAAAACTTAATCATATATCGATCTAGAAAAATAAAACTGAAATAATTCATCTTTAAAATTATTTAAACAAAATTAAAAAAATGGACTTAATAGAATTGTAAGTTACTATTAGATCTTATAAATAAGAGGTAAATAATGCGAGAATTTACTATAGAGTATATTAAGGATAAAGATATTACTATTGATAGGATTAAACGAAGACTACATGAAGTTGCCCAGGGGATTAAGGAAAATAACAAGATAAATCTGACTGACATTAACGTAATTTGTGAAGAGATATTTGGTAAAATACTAAATGAGATATTTGGTATAAATTTGGTATCTATGTCAGCAGAAGTATCGGGGAATTTTATTGCAGTTGATCTAATTGACTACGACAAGAAAATTGCTTTTCAAGTGACATCAAGAAGTGACAGAAAGAAAATAGAAAATACTATTGAGAAATTTAATAAATGGAATGTATCAAAACAAATTGAGAGTCTAAATATTTTAATTTTAGATGACGAAGAACATAGATATAATAAGCCAGAAAAAATTAAATTAGCTAATAATAAGGAATTTTCATTTAAGGATAATATTTATAATTTTAAAAAAATTACTGATTTAATTATAGAACGTAACAAAAAGGAAAATGAATTTATCAAAAAAATTTATGATGACATAAATATGGTATTCGATTCAGGAAGAATAAAATATTTTAGTATTATAAAAGGTACTGAATTACTTAAAAGTGATTGTTATCATGAATCATATGAAATTGCTATGTGGAACCGAGGGTATGGAGATATTCAGCTTACTGCGTTTATTCCGTTAACTTATGAAAAAAAGATTAGCTGTTTATTACAATTTAGGAAACATGAAATTTCTGATGCATATATTACATTTAATCAAGAGATGTTGCTACAAGACTACTTTATTGAAGAAGATGAATTTAAAAGAAAACATAATGTAGACAGATATGTAGATGAAGAAATGTTATATATGCAGATAGAAAATATACGATTTAATATTAATGCACATACTGGATATCATATTTTTCAATTATTTTGTGAATTAAAAGAGCAGTATTTTAAATCCAAAAAAATAATTGATAAGAAGCTTGGTGCGGAATCTATTAGAAAAATTGATGATAAATATTGTCTGATGACAATAAGTAAACAGCAGTGGAATGAAATCTTATTTTTTGCTAGAGAACATGACTACTTTAATGACAATGGAGAATGGAATATTTTTAATAATAATTGGAACGATGATAGTTTGACCTTATCTCCTAATGTACATGGTGAAATTAGAGGAGATATCTTGGCTGAAATAAGGGTAGAGCCTTCTAGAGAAAGTATAAGTATGCTAGATGTATTCTGGGAACCGGGATTTAAATATGGTAAGCCTAGTATGGAAGGATTTGATAATGTAGTGAAATGGAAAGCAGACTATACGTTAGATTGGATGAAAAATAAACTTTTACCAGAGGCACACGAGTTTTATAAAAATAGGAATGATAATACTAACAGCAAAATGTCATTATTAAAGAGATTTTTTAGTAAAAGTTAATTTTAATTCAGGTTGATGTATAAAAGTAAATTGTGTTATACAAGTGATAAATTGTAAGTATGTTGCTATAAATACATAAATTAGACACGATCAATTAGAGTCACTGATTTTTTCAATAAGTAGAAATATAGTAGAATTTGATTAGAGTACGCTACGGGGAGTAGTTATGGAGAGTTGTATCACAAGTAATGGAGCGTGTTTTTGTAATAGTAGATTAGTGTCTACTATTTTTTTGTATAAAAATACATTTTAATTAAAACTATAAAGAGGTATTGATGGAAAATAGATATGTTTTTTTCTACTTTGAAAATGATATAATCATAATATGAAATTTAACTAAAAGGAGACAGTAAAGTGAATACACATAATAATTTTAACCATGTTGCATTTTTGTGGAACATAGCAGAAAGCCTGAGAGGCACATATAAAGAAGAAGATTACAGAAGAGTAATGTTACCACTAATAGTAATAAGAAGATTCGATTGCCTATTAGATGATTATGATAGAGAAATAGTAAAATCAGTGCACCAAGAATACGACTTCTTACCAGAAGAAGAAAAAGACGAACTTGTGATAGTAGATCTAAAAGAAAATCACAACATAGACTTACAGTTCTACAATGTAAGTGATTTCACATGGAAAAAACTAATAGATGATAGTGAAAATATAAAATCAAACTTTGAAGAATACCTAAATGGATTTTCAAATAATGTAAAAGAAATAATAGGTAAATTCAAATTTAAAGATGAAATAGCTCAACTAGATAAAAAAGACAAACTATATGCAGTCCTTAGCAAAATGTATGAAGTAGACCTACATATAAATTCTGTATCAAATAATAAAATGGGATATATATACGAAGAAATGCTAAGAAGATTTACTGAAAACTCAGCAGCAGGAGAACAATATACTCCAAGAGAAGTTATAAGACTTTGTATGGAAATGCTATTTATGGGAAAAGAAAACTTCCTTACAGAAGAAGGAAAAGTAATATCTATAGCAGACTTTTGCTGTGGTACAGGAGGAATGCTTTCAATTGCTGAAGACTATGTAGAAAAAATAAACTCAAGTGCCATAGTAAATCTATATGGACAAGAGTTACTTGATGAATCATTTGCAATATGTCAGGCAGATATGCTAATGAAAGGACAAAATGCAGATAATATAAGATTAGGAAACACATTAACTCAAGATAGATTTAGTGGAGAAAAGATAAGATTTTTAATATCAAATCCTCCATTTGGTGTTACATGGAAAGACGAAGAAAAGAAAGTAAAAGAAGAAGCTGATTTAGGATTTGATGGAAGATTTGGAGCAGGTACTCCAAGAGTAAGTGATGGATCTCTATTATTTTTACAAAATATGATAAGCAAAATGTATGATGATGAAGATGGTAGCAGAATAGCTATAATATTTAATGGGTCTCCGTTATTTACAGGAGATGCAGGAAGTGGAGAATCCAACATTAGAAGATGGATAATAGAAAATGATTTACTAGAAGGTATAATAGCTCTGCCTACTGATATGTTCTATAATACAGGAATAGCTACATATATATGGGTACTTACTAATAGAAAAGAAGATAGAAGAAAAGGTAAAATACAACTAGTAAATGCTACTGAATATTATCAATCTATGAGAAAAAGCTTAGGAAACAAGAGAAAAGAAATTACTAATGATCAAATAAAAGAAATAAAAGAAATATATACAAGTTTTGAAGTAAGTGAAAAAAGTAAAATATTTGATAAAGAAGATTTTGGATTTAGAAAAGTAACAATAGAAAGACCTTTAAAATTAAGTTTTAAAGTAAATGAAGAAGCTATTGAAAATGTTAAAAGTACTACTCAATTTATAAACCTTGCAGTTTCCAAGAAAAAAGGTGAAGAAATTAAAGAAAAAGAAGAAGCTGAGGGAAGAATAAAACAAGAAAAACTATTAAAGCTTCTAGAAAGTTTTGATAACAAATTTGAGTATATGGATAGAGATAAGTTTATAAAGGATTTAAAATCTAAGTCGAAGGAGTTTGATTTAGCACTTTCAGCAAGCCTTGTGAAAGCTATAGTTAATGCTATAGGAGTTAGAAATGAAGATGCAGTAGTTTGTAAGGATTCTAAAGGGAATATAGAAAGTGATAGTAGCTTAAAAGATACTGAAAGTATAGCTCTTAAAGAAGATGTATATGAGTACTTTGAAAAAGAAGTTAAACCTCATGTAGAAGATGCTTATATAGATGAAAGTAGTATAAATAATATAGGATATGAGATACCTTTTACTAGATATTTTTATAAATATGAAAAGCTAAGAAGTTTTGATGAAATTATGAAAGAAGTTGAAAGTTTAGAAAGTGAGATAGCACTAGAGATAAGGAAGGTGCTAGGATAATGAAATATAGATATAGAAGTGAAGAAGAGTTGAAGGATAGTGGAGTTGAGTGGATAGGGAAAATTCCTAAGGATTGGAAAGTAAGTAAAATAAAGTATATTAAGTCATCGAAAAGCAATGCATTTGTTGATGGACCATTTGGAAGCAATTTAAAAAGTGAGCATTTTGTTGACAATGGAGATGTTTATGTTATAGAAAGCAACTTTGCAACACAAGGAATACTAAATACTGAAAATTTAAAGACTATTACAAAAGCGCACTTTGAAAGTATAAAAAGAAGTGAGGTAAAGGAAGGAGACATAGTTTTAGCTAAAATAGGTGCACAGTTTGGATTATCTAGTATTTTACCTAAAATAGATAAAAAAGCAGTGATATCAGGGAATAGTTTGAAACTAAGTGTGGACCTAGATAAAGTCAGCAATGAATATATTCATTATCAACTTTTGACAATAAAAAGAAATGGTATATTAGATACAATAGTTTCAACGACAGCTCAACCAGCAGTATCTTTGGGAGATATGAATAATTTGTATATAGTATCACCTAAAAAATATGAACAAGAAAAAATAGCAAATTTCCTTGATGAAAAGAGTGACCAATTTAATTTAATTATATCTAAAAAAGAAGAACTAATAAAAAAATTAGAAGAAGCTAAAAAAAGCCTTATAAGTGAAGTTGTTACTGGTAAGGTTAAAGTTGTTAAGACTGGTTATGGATATGAGTTGGTTAAAAGAAGTAGTGATGAGATGAAAGATAGTGGAGTTGAATGGTTGGGTGAAATACCTAAGGATTGGGAAGTTAAGAAAATAAAACACGTTATATCAGAAGCACTAAAATATGGTGCAAATGAAAGTGCAGAACTTGACGATAGAGAACTACCTAGATATATAAGAATAACTGACTTTAAAGATGATGGAGAGTTGAAAGATGAAACATTTAAGTCGTTGCCAGTGGAAAAAGCAAAAGATTACTATTTAAATGAGGGAGATATACTTTTTGCACGAAGTGGAGGAACTGTAGGAAAAACATTTTTATTTAAAAATTACAAAGGTAAAGCATGTTTTGCAGGATATCTTATAAAAGCAACTCCAAACCATAATATAGTTATGTCTGAGCTTTTATATAATTTTACAAAATCTAAGGGATATGAAAATTGGAAGAATAGTATTTTTATGCAGGCTACAATACAGAATATTGGAGCAGATAAGTATAAGGAATTAAAGTTCCCATTAGGAATCCTATCAGAACAAAAAATAATATGTGAATATATAGAAGAATATGATAAAAAAATTAAATATATAATAAAAAATATTTATGGTCAGTTGCATAGATTAAAAGAAGCTAAACAAAGTTTAATAAGTGAAGCAGTAACAGGAAAAATAGAGATACTAGATTAAGTGAATATTTTAAAGGGGGAGTACACAAATGAAATTAAGTAGAAAAAATATAACAATGCAAGTATTATCTAAGTTTATAGAAAATAACTTAGATAAAATAGAAAATGTAGAAACTAAAGCAAATCAAATAACTTTTAAAACAATAGAAGGTGTTAAAAAAGTAAAGATAAAAACAAGTAAAAATTATAGTGAAGGTGAAGATATTAATACGTATTTATGGACAAGTTTTTCTAGTAAAGAGCTAGACGAAGATTATGATTATATGACTATAATATGTAGTGAAAACATAGATAAAGTTTTGATATTTACAAGAGAAGAGTTGAAACAGCATTATAATTTAAAAGCTAAAAAGAAAAAGAACGGAGAAATTGACTTTAAATTATATCCTCATTTTATAGGAAGAAAATGTATAGATGCTAGAGTACATTCAGATAAAGAATCAATAGATATAACTAAATACGTAAATAATTATATATTTTAGAAAGATAAATTTATAGATAGTATAGTGAGGGGAGATTATGTTACCAAAGGAAAAAAACCTTGAAGAATCAATAGAAAATCACTTAGTTTCAATTGGTTATGAACAAGGAAATTCACGAGAATTTGACATTGAGAATTGTTTATTTACTGAAGATTTATTTAGATTTTTAGAAAATACTCAAAAGGAACTTTTAGATGAGTTTAAATATAATAGAGGAAGTAATTACAAAAAAGCTTTTATAGATTTAGTTAACTCAAACATCAAAAGAAGAGGACTTATAAGTGTGCTTAGAAATGGTGTAGAAGATATAATGATGAACGGAAAATTCCAATTATTCTACAACAAACCAAATCTGACTACTAACAAAACAGCTTTTGAAAACTATAAGCAAAATATATTCAAAATAACAAGACAATTGAAATATAGTTTAAAACACAATAATACTTTAGATGTAGTATTATCTTTAAATGGATTTCCTGTTATAGTAATGGAGCTTAAAAATCAGTTTACTAATCAAAACGTATATAATGCTATAAAACAATTTAAAGAAGATAGAGATCCAAAAGAAACTTTGTTTGGATTTAATCAAAGAGTACTTGTATATTTTGCAGTAGATACTGATGAAGTATATATGACAACAGAGTTAAAAAAAGATAAAACATTCTTCTTACCATTTAACAAAGGTAACCATAGAGGTAAGGGAAATCCTGTGGTAGAAGGTAAGGAAAAGACTTCGTATCTTTGGGAAGAGATACTTACTAAGGATAGTTTACTTGATATTATAAAGAGATTTTATTTTATCCAAGAAGACGATAATAAAAATAAAAAAGCTATATTTCCTAGATTTCATCAGTTAGATGCAGTAAGAAAAATAGTAGCTGATTTAGAAGTAAATAAAGCAGGTAAAAATTATCTTATCCAACACAGTGCAGGTAGTGGGAAGACTAACACTATAGCATGGACTTCTCATAGATTATCAAGTCTTCATGATGAAGATAATAACGCTATATTTGATTCTGTAATAGTTGTTACTGATAGAAAGGTACTTGATAAGCAACTTCAAGATGCTATATATCAACTAGAACACAAAAACGGATTAGTTGTTAAAATAGATAATGATAAAAATTCATCAGATTTAGCTGATGCTATTGTAAACAGAGCAAAGATTATTATTACGACTATACAAAAGTTCCAATATGCACTACCTAAGATAGAACAACTTGAAAAAAGACGTTATGCAGTAATAATAGATGAGGCACATTCTTCTACATCTGGAGAGAATATGAATGCATTAAAAGAAACTTTAGCAGGAAAGACATTAGAAGAAGCTAAGACAATTGATGCTGAAAATGAAAAGAATGAAAAATCTAGTATAGACAAGATGAATGAACTTATAGAAAAAAGAACTAATTTAGAACATATAAGTTTCTTTGCATTTACTGCTACTCCTAAGAATAAGACTATGCAAGTATTTGGTAGAATAGGCGAAGATGGACTTTACCATGAGTTTCATCTATATTCTATGAAACAAGCTATAGAAGAAGGATTTATATTAGATGTATTAAAAAACTTTATGCCAGTAAGTGTATACTACAAGGTTGGAAAGAAAATAGCTGATAATCCTGAGTTTGATAAGGGAGAAGCTAAAAGGGCTATAAATAAGTTTGTTAGCTTAAATGAACATAATATAAGACAGAAGGTTGAAACTATAGTAGATGATTTTGTAGACAACAGATCTATGTGGTTAGAAGGTAGAGCTAAGGGAATGATAGTTACAGCAAGTAGATTACATGCTGTTAAGTATAAATTAGCAATAGATCAATACATAAAGGAAAAAGGGTACAATATGAAAGCATTAGTTGCTTTTTCAGGTACTGTAAAAGATGATGATATTGAATATACAGAAGTTAGTATGAACAAACAAGTAGCACCAGATATAACTGACTCAAACTTACCTAGTATTTTTGAAAAAAGTGATTTTAGATTACTTATAGTTGCAGAAAAATATCAAACAGGCTTTGACCAACCGAAGTTATGTGCTATGTATGTTGATAAGAAATTAGATGGGATAAAAACTGTTCAGACTTTATCAAGGCTTAATAGAACTTATGTTAATAAACATACATTTATCTTGGATTTCCAAAATAGTGTAGAGGATATACAAGAAGCATATAAACCATATTTTGAAATGACTAATATAGATAAAGTTACAGATCCTAACGTAGTAAATGACCTTTGGTATCAGTTGCATGAATATGGTATATATACTGATGAAGAAGTAAATGATTTTGCAGTATTATTTTACAAGGATAAAAGAACAAATGCACAAGATGCTAAGATGAATAGCTTAATTGATAAGGCAGTTGAGAGATACTGTTATTTAGATGAAGAAGACGAAAAATCATCAGATGAGTTTAAAAAGAAATGTCAAAAATATATTACTTTTTATAATTTCTTAATTCAGATTTACCCTATAAAGAATATAAATCTTTTAAGGTTACAAGTTTACTTAGTCGCGCTTTTAAGAAAGCTACCTAAAAAGGGTAAAGAAAGAATAGATATAGATGATATATTAAGCCTAGATTACTATAAGTTACAAAAATTAGGTGAAGATGATAAAAAAGGTAGTGATATATCTTTATATAAAGGTGAAGGTGAATTAGTTGGTATATCCGAATCTGCAACTTCTCGTGTAAGTGATGAGGATGAAGAATATTTAGAGGATATAATAAAAAAGATAAATGATGTTTTTGGAGTAGGTCTTACAGAGGAAGATAGAATTATAATAGAACAATATGAGGAAATGTTTAAGAATGATAAGAGTATTATGGATATAGCTAAAGCAAATAGCTATGAAGATTTGGTTAATACTTTTGGAAAGAGTTATTTTAAGAGAGGTATAGTTAAAACTAAGAATAGAAATGATAGACTTGTTAAGGAGATATTAACAAATAATAATTTACAAAATTATATGATTCATTATTTAGCAGAAAAGATATATGAAGAAGCAAATAGATAAAATGCATTAATTAAAATGATAAAAATACATTATAATTTAGGTTATATATTAGATATATTTTTTTCTAGTTATGAATATATAAGCTAATGAAAAGAGATGTTGGTAGAAATACTAACATCTTTTTTTAATACAAAAAATTAAAGAAAATAATACCTAAATACATAGGTGAAAAAAAGATTTGATAAGCTATTTAGTTAGGAAAGAATTATCTGAAAAACATGAAGAACATTCCTTTTTATATGTTTTACGATTAATTGCACTTGATTATAAATTGTAATATAATGGAATAAAAAATGTTAATAGGAAATAAATTGGAGGAAACATGGGGGAAAATAAACTTACTGAATTTAAGTTAATGCAGGTATTGGATTGGAGTTATGAAAAAGCAGTAAATGGATTGCCAGGGATGGAAACTGCAGAAGAATTAGCAAATAAGTATATTAGTAAATCTAGTTCTATAGATGATGCTATAGATCAATTTATTAGTTGGCAACAAGCTAAATGTGCAACTAGTGGATTTATAACTGGATTAGGAGGAATAATAACATTACCTGTGTCAGTTCCAGCAAATATAAGTTCCGTAATATATATACAAACAAGGATGATTGCGACTATTGCAAATATGAGAGGCTATGATCTAAAAGATGACCAAGTAAGGACTCTTGTATATGTATCATTAACAGGACAAAGTGCGGCGGATATTTTAAAACAAAGCGGAATAAAAATAGGCACGAACGTAGCAAAGTCTCTAGTAAAGAAGATACCAGGCGAAGTTATAAAAAATATTAATCAGAAAGTAGGATTTAGATTATTAACTAAGTTTGGGCAAACAGGTGTAATAAACCTAGGTAAATGTATACCTTTAGTTGGAGGCGTAATAGGAGGAACGGTAGATGCAATAGGCACAAGAACAATTGGGAAAACAGCGAAAAAAGTTTTTTGTTAATCGAACTAAAAACTGTGACTCTTTGGAGATGTAACGGATAAGTATATAACAAGTGAAGCGTATAAGAGTAAATACTCTAGATGATATTTAAGTATGTAAAATACTATGCATACTCTTTATGTCAAACAAAATAATTTTTAGATTAGAAATTGTATTTTGATTTCTTATATTTTAAAAACCAAGTTTAGAAATAAAAAAGTGTATCTAATAAATCTTAATGATTTAAATAGGTACACTTTTATTTTTTATTATTTAGTTCATATATATTATTACTTAATGAATTTATACTAGTACTCAGATTTTCAAGCTTACCCTCTATTCTAATTAATAAATACATAGTAACAATAGCAGGAAAACCCAAATTAGATACTAAAGCCATTAAATCTAATTCCATATAAAACCTTCCCTTAACTTTATAAATTATTAAAGATATAAGTTTTAGCGACCTTTAAAGCATTTTTTCAGCTTTGGAATCAAAACTTATATCTTTTTAATTACCCTATATAACTAAGTCATATCCAGTAGTTGCAGTTTGAACTACTTTTGCTTCTAATGGAGCTTCTAACTCTTCACCAAATCTAGGAGCAAATATGTTCTTTTTAACGATTTGTTCCATAGCAGCTTTTATTTCTTCCTCAGTTAAATCTTCTCTAGGATCTGAAACAAATAAGCTTACTTTTCTTCCAAGAGTTGTAGAGAAAACCATTAATAATCTAGTTTCTATATTTCTCATTTTTTAATCCCCTTTCTTTTTTAAAAATTAGTTTGCTGGCGTTAATTCTGTATTGTCTATTCTTACTACAGATAGCACATCATGTTTTTGTAGAGCATTTAATATTTCACCTACATTGTAAACATCAATAGCTTTTGCTTCAGGATTAACATTTGAAAAACTTCTAGTTTTAACTATAGTTCTTCCATTTTCACCTAAACCACAGTCATATTTAATTCTTAATGCTGACATTTGAGCAACTTCTGAAGTATTTGGAGCTAAATTCATATCTGCCATTTTGATTCCTCCTTTTAATATTTGATTTAACTTAAGTATAGTAGGAGGATATTAAAGCAATCAAAGAAAGTAATTGAAGAAAATATTTGAAAGAGATATTAATATTTTAATATTATGTAGATTAAGTTGTTATATAAGTATCTTTAAAACCTTTAGAAATAGCCTCGTTTCTGAGTTTTACTGCATTATCTTTAATATTAAATGCACCTATACATACTCTATAAAAAGGACCTTCAGTTTCTATTTTTTTATTTACAAATGAAAGTAAAGTAGAAGCTATAGTATTAGCTGCATTTCTTAAATACATTTCATCAGAACAAGAAGCTTCAACAGAATTATTTGATATAAAATCAATTTCTATAATTACAGCAGGCATTTTACTATGTTTTAAAACTGAGAATTTTTTAGATACCTTAACACCACGATTTGGAGTATTAAGTTTATTAGAAAGATTTGAAGATAAATTAGTAGCTAATTTACATATTTTATTATTAGTATCATATATCCAAGTTTCAGTTCCTTTTGCAGATTTGTTTTCAGAAGAGTTCATATGAATACTTACAAAGTAATCACAGTTTTCATTATTAGCTTTATTAGTACGATAAGATAAAGAATAAAACTTATCTTCTTCACGAGTAGTAACTATTTTTTCAAAAGCTTCTTCAAGAATAGATTTAACTATCATACCTATTTTTAAAACCATATCACTTTCTTTTTTACCATTAGAGCCAACAGCTCCAGAGTCTTTACCTCCATGACCGAAATCTAAATACCATTTCATATATGTACCTCCCAAATTTATTATCTAGGTAAGATTAGCACAGGAGGTTTTAAGTAGAAAAATAAAGTATTTGAAGAATTTATCATATAAGAAAATGTAAATATAAAATTGTATTCAACATGGAACTGAATTTAATCAAAAAGAATATTTATGTATGGAGTAAAATTAGAGGAGGTTTTCATGAGAGATATAATTAAGGATATAAAAAATTTAATTGAATTAAGCAATGGAGAAATTTTAGACTTAAACAAAGAAAGATTATATACATCTAAAGATATATCGAAAATGTTACCTGAATTGTCGATATACAATTATGATTCTGCGAAAAAAATAAATGAGAGATTAGAAAAACTTGGGCTAATATACAAACATAGAACTGGAGTATGGGATATAACTAAAAAATATGATAAAGATATAGATAAAATAGTGAGATTTGAAAGTGGACATATTAAATGGACATTAAATGGAGTTAATTTAGTTTTAAACTTAATTATACAAAATAGCTCAGAACAAGTTTCATTTTTTTAACCTAAGTAATTATGATATAATAAGCTTTTTACATAATTGTGGATAGTATATAAATCACGATAAGAGTTAATAATCCTTATATAACAAATAATAAGGAGTGATAGTATGAGTTCATTTGAAGGTTTATATACATTTGCAGATGTAGCTAGTATGTATAATATAGACCAATCTACATTAAGACATAATGTTGGAAGTAGATTTGTTGATGGAGAAGACGTTAAGAAGTTAGG
Organism: Paraclostridium sp. MRS3W1; assembly: GCF_032465715.1. Classification (NCBI taxonomy): domain Bacteria; kingdom Bacillati; phylum Bacillota; class Clostridia; order Peptostreptococcales; family Peptostreptococcaceae; genus Paraclostridium; species Paraclostridium sp. MRS3W1. The sequence goes on from NZ_JAWDJM010000024.1 coordinate 20,856, forward strand.
CAAAACTTGGATAGTTAGAGAAGAAGCTTTAGTAAGAGAATTTGGGTTTATTCCAGAAAATAATGAAGAAGCTCCTAATGTAAGAAAAAAACCAGGAAGAAAAAGTGCATTTGATAAGTGTAGAGAAGCTTACTTAAACGGTGAGATTAAATAGTAATGTTAGATATCATCTCTTATAGACATGATATCTTTAGATTTATATAAAAAGTAAGGAACAAGGCAAGAATGCAAAGAACGCATACTTGCCTTGTTCTTTTGTAAATTAATCTGGATATAAAATAAACCTGATATGAGTATAAAGGTTATGGATAAAGAACTGTATAATATATGTATAGGGTTAAATATAAGTTTAGATTTATGGAGGTGTATTTAATGTTAGAAGAATTGACTTTAGAGGATATACCAAAAACACATAAGGATATTGCTGAATATATAGGGATAGATGCTTTTAAGAAGTTAGTTGAATTATTAGGAGGAAGTTCTTTATATATACCTAAAGAAGCTTCTTTGACTAGACCAATTAGAAATAGAGTTATTAGGGAGAAGTTTAATGGAGATTATAGAGTGTTAGCTAGAAAGTATGATATAAGTGAAGCTCAAGTTAGAAATATAGTAGGAGAAATACATTGAATTTAAGAAGACTTTATAGTTATTAGATAAGAAGATTATAGGCTTTAAGAAGACATTTAAATAAAATATACAATATTTGACAATAGATGATATCATATTTATAGCAATAAAAATAAGGTATGAATATCGAGGAGATTTTATAGTATGTATTTAGAAAATAGTGAATCATGGTCAATTATAACTTTTAATGAAGATCTATTAAATTTTGCTGTGTTTACAGGTTGTATGTATAATTTAATAGATGATGAAGTTTTTGATGAAGATAATGTGCGTTGGCCAGCTAATATAGTTATTAATAATTACAAGGAATGTGACCATTCCAAATTGAAAACTCAATGGAGTAATTGGTTCAATGATATTGTTAGTAATCAAGCTGTAAATATAGGTGAAGATACAATGTATAATTTTATAGAAGAAATTTATGATATAAGTAATTTCAAAGAACTTGAATATGTTGAGTTAAGAGAGTGTTGTAAAAATGCATATCCTAATTTTATTGAATGGTGGAATATGCAGGCTGGAGGCAAAACTGCATTATCACTATATGAATATATAGGAGGCGAAAGATTTTGTGAGTATGTTGAGGAGTTAGAGAATAAGTTAAACCGAAAAGCTAAACCATTCAAACTTTATATAGAGATAGTATACACAGGCGTTCCTAAAATATTAGAAGTTAATGAAAGTTATATGATAGTTACTCCTAATGGATATATTGGATCAGATAGAGAATGGTGGCTTAATAAGTTAAGTAAGTTAATGTAAATAAAATCAGGAATTGATAAATGATAGAATCATATCTTACAGACATGATTCTTAGATTATATAAAAATATAAGGGCAAGAATACACACGATAAAGCATGTGTGTATACTTGCCTTTGTTTATTAGTTACTTTTTATAATTCAAGTAAACACTTTCTATATGCTTAATTAAGTTTTCATTTCCATTTTCACTATCTAATTTTTTCTTTATATTAATTGAACTTGATATATACTTGGGGTTATCCATTTCTATGAAAGATTCTGCTAATGAATTTACAGAAATAGTATTTTCATTTAAAGGTTTACTTGTATAGCCCAATACATATAATCTATTGGCCCAAAATGGTTGGTCTACAGAAAATGGCATTATTAATTGTGGTTTACCAGACTTCAATGCACTAGCCATAGTTCCAACTCCACCATGATGCATTATTCCTTTTGATAGTGGGAATAGCAAGTTGTGTGGGGCATAGGGTACAGCCAATATATTTTCTTCGTCTTTAAAACTCATTCCACTAATTCCAGTTAAGATAATGGCTCTATTATTAGTTTTATCTAAAGCTTTAAGCAGAATATCTTTAAATTTATCTGGATTTTTTAGAGGCATACTGCTAAATGAGATTACTATTGGATTACTACCTTTTGATATAAATTCTTCAATTTTCTCATCTAGTTTTTCTTCTTTATTTTCTAAGAAAACAAATCCAGGCAAATACACTTTGTTACCCCAAGTTTTTACATCCTCAAATAAATATTTACTTACAGGGTAAACAATTGGAATAGGTTTCTTATCAATATTATAAGCGTAGATTCCGCTTTTACGCTTAGGCATATTTAACATTTTTTCTCTAAAATCATTTATTTCTTTTATATTAGAAGCATCAGCGTATTTAAAAGGAATATAAGTTAACTTATTTATTTTTTTGCCTAAATTACTTTGTGAGGATACTACTAAATTAGGAAATTCTTCTATAGGATATATAAAAGGTACGGGTGAAATACATATACAAGGAATATTTAGCTTTAGAGCTATATCCTGTGCAGCAAAAGACTTAGGATGATATATTATTATGTCTGCATCTTTAGCACACTTATAGAATTGATCCATAGTTTTTCTATATGATGGGTTTACTTTTTCTTTAGCGTATTTCAAAGATTTTAGTATATGTTTTTTTCCATTGTTAAATATATCTTGACCTTCTTTTGTTTGTAGTAGTGCCATTAAGTCTAAGTCAGCTTTAGCAAATTCTATGTTATTATCTTCAATAAATGACTTAAAACTTTCACCAGTACAAATTACTACTTCATGATTATATTTTAAGGCTTCAACTCCAAGGGCTACATAAGGTTGTACATCACCACGACTTCCTAATGTAAAGATTGCAATTTTCATATTATCCTCCTTATTTATACACAGCTTCTTTAAGTAAAGAAGTCCAAAGTTTGTACTTTTCCATTATTTCATCAATTTCTATATTTTGATTCATTTTTAATTTGTTTTGTAAATATCCATCTAATATTAGAGATAGCATTTCTATAACTTTGTGTATATCTTCTTCATTTTTAAATTTACTTGTATCTATATTCTCTAGATACTCATAAATATTAAAGTTATGATAAGAAGTAACTTTATTTTTTACTATAGCTATTACTCTCTCGTCACTTGAGCAATAGGCAACTACAATAAAGTTTAATATATGAGGATATTTTGCTAGAAGTTTATATTTTTGTTCAATTATATATTCTAAAACTTCAAAAAAGTCTTCAGTTTTTCTACATATGTCTATATCAATAGTTGATGATATCATTTTCTGAGAATACTCAAATAAATAGGTGAAATAACTTAATTTATTTTTAAAATAGTAAAAAAGTAATCCCTTTGATATCCCTGCTTTACTAGTTATTAAATCTGTAGATGCTTTTTGAAATCCATAAATACTAAAAACTTCAATGCCAGAATTTATAATAGCAAGTGTTTTATCTTCATTTAATTTATTAAATAGTTCAGTCACATTTATCACCTCTATTATTGACCAATTTGGTTAATAACTTAGATTATAATCTTTTGACTATTTTTTTCAAGGCTGTATCATAAAAAGAATAAGCGTATGATTCACGCTAATTTAATCTCTTTATATCAAAATATACAAAATTTATAAATAGCAATTAGTAGGTAATTGAATGACTTTATAACCGAAATAGTGATATATATGATAGTAATGTAGATTTGTATGATGAAGATTTTTATTATCCTAAAATACAAGGGGATTATATAGGATTTTAATTTTTTTATTGCAAGCAAAAATCTACAAAGATATATTGTCAAACTACTAAATTTTACAAAAATCGACAGGACAAAAATGTATAATATATTGTGATGTTTATATTTAAATAAGCGAAATAGAATTAAATCGGAGTAAGAAAGGTAAAAGCATGAAATTAAGAAAAATAGTTTTAACATTAGTAGTAGCAGTACTTAGCATAGGGTTAATAGGTTGTTCAAAAGAGGAATCAGCTACATCTAGTCAATTGGAGGATACAAATTTAGAATTAGCTGAGAGTAATGATAATGAAACAGAAAAAGATTACACTAGCTATGAATCTTATGATAATTCAGAAGATGAACAAAGTACTGATGAACAATCTTCATTAAGTAGCAATAATGATACAAATACAACATTATCATCTAGTAATGATAGTAGTAATAATGATACAAATACATCATCATCTAGCAACAATAGTAGTAACTATGATAAAGGCGATAACGAGCATATAGGAGAGTATGTATATATAACAAATGGAAATAGTTATTATCACACTATATCTAATTGTAAGTACTTAGAAGGAGCGAGTACATCTTATGTAAAACTTACATCAGATATGAGAAAATTTGAGTGTAACTGTTGGGAAAATCCAGTGGAGTATAACCCACCATCAAGCTCGAGCAATGAGGGTAGTTCTAATGAAACATCTTCATCTAGTGGGAAAACTGTATATATAGCTAAAGGAAATAGCTATTATCACAATTCATCTAGTTGTAAGTTTTTAAATGGAGCAAGTGCTTATGGAGTAGACTTAAACGATGTTGGTGGTAAGCATGCTTGTAACTGTGTCAAATATTAAACTAATAAATTATCATGATGTTTATATATGTTACTTCAGAGAATAAATCAAGTCGACGATAGGGGTAAAATTCATGTATAAAATAGGAGATATAGTACAAATAAGGAAGTTTTAAATGTGTAAAAAATTTATTTGATTTAGTTTTGAGAAAAAAGATAAACATAAAGGGGGACATAATTATGAAAAAAATACTTGCATTAGCGATATGTATGTTATTAACCACAGGGTGTGCAGGAAGTAAAGAGACATCAAAAGAAGAGGATAAAACTCAAGATAAAACTCAAGCTTTAGTTGAAAAAAATAAATTAAAAGAAGAGTTAAAAAAAGAGTTAAAGCAGGAACAAGAAGAAGAAAACCAAGATAAACAAGAACCTAAGGAGCAAACTACAGAAATTAACACTTCGCCTAAGGTGGATGCTAGGCCTAAAAATGAATCTTTACATGGGTCTGTAAGTGAAGAAACAAAACAACAATGGTATGATAAATTATACGAAGCATCACACACTAATGATTTTGATGTAGCATACGATAAAGCAGATTATGTTTTAAATGAGGCTTGGAAATCTATTAAAGAAAACTCTAATAATTATACATATAAGCAACTTTTGGCAAAACAAAAAGAATGGATAGCAAACAAAGAAAGCATGTCATTTTACGATCAGGTTAATGAAACTATAAATAGATGCTATTATTTAATTGATACATATTTATAAAATTAGGTGAAGCTGAGCATATGGAATAAGTAGTTCTATCAGATTTTATAATTAAATACACAAATTAGAAAAGAAATAGATAAGCAAATGGCAAGAATGTAAATAATACATACTTGCCTATTTTTTTGTCAAAATACGTTTACTTGTGGAAATAGATTTAAGAAAATTATACTGAAAAATTAAGAATGATTAAGTCTTTTAGTATATTCCTTTTTAAAATTTAAACAAACTATAATTAATAAATATTCATATATAATATAATAAACCTAGTATTTTTTCATTAAAATGAAAAAAATTTACAGTGAAAAAAATGAAAGCTTTTAAATTATAAAAAATTAAGTTATAATAATTTGGAATTATAATTATATAGAATGGGGATAGTTAAATGAACTCACAAAGAAAAGGGATATTACTTGCTATAATAGGAGCAGTTATGTGGGGAATTATGGGGATTTTTGTAAGAGGGCTTTCGGCAGAAAATTTATCTTCATATGAGGTTTCCTTTGTACGATGCTTGTTAGCAGGAGGAGTTTTTTTATTGATAAAATCAATAAAAGAACCATCTATTTTAAAAATTGATTTTAAGGGACTTATTATTTGTTTTATTTATGGGGTTGTTGCTTATGCAGCAAGTTTTACTTTTTATGGGGTAGCAGTAGAAAGAACACCTGTAGCAGTTGCTACTGTATTAATGTTTATGAGCCCTATATGGGTTGCACTTTTAGGTGTGATAGTCTTTAAGGAAAAGTTAAATTTACAAACAGTTGTTACAATTGGAATTTGTATTTTTGGAGCAATATTAGTTGCAAACTTAACAGGAGCAAGTGGAACTAGCATGGATATGATTGGTATATTAGCAGGACTTGCAAATGGATTTGGCGTTGCACTACAAATTATGATTCCTAGATACTTTGCAGATAAATATGAAAGAGATACAATGCTTTTATATGGATTTTTAGGTGCAGCAATTGCTCTATTTTTTGTAACAGATTTTTCTTTTATAGCAAATAAGATTGCTTCAGGAAATATAAAATTAATATTTGATTTATTTGGAGTTGGTATATTATGTACAATGGTAGCTAACGTATGTTTTGTTAAATCAACTTTATATATAGATACTACTACATGTAGTATACTATCTGCTTTAGAAGTAGTTGTTGGTGCAATAGTCGGAATAATAATTTTTAAAGAAACTATGACAGGAATTCAAGTTTTAGGTGCAATTATAGTTGTATTAGCATCATTAGGCTCAACAGTTTTAGGCTATATCCAAAATGCAGCATCTGTGTTAGTTGGATATCTACCACCTACATTAGCAAATCGTATTCGTTTCAAGGAAAAAGCAACATCTGAAGAAAAATAATACATTTAAAAGCTGAGGATATTGAATAATAATTCAATATCTTTTTTTAAGGCCAATTTTATTGAAGTATTAATTAGAAGATATATATATCACTAAGCTTAGCGGATAATAGATTATTTATTAAAAAGGAATAATTTTATTTAATCCTTTGATTTATAAGGTTGTTGAAATGAGGATGGATTAAGAAATTATTGATAGAACTTAGTTCTCAGACTATAAACAGCAACTATGATATAATATTAAATATATTTTATATTAAGATACTTATAAATATAAGCTTGGGGGAGGCGGTTCGTATGAACACATCAACATTTTTAGAAATATTATCAGTAGCAGAAAAACTAAAATGCAACACTAGGCATTCATGGACATCAAGTGGACGCCATGAGAGTGTGGCGGAACATAGCTGGCGTATTGCATTAATGGCATTATTAATGAGAGATGAATTTCCAAATATTGATATGGATAAGGTAATTCGTATGTGTTTGATTCATGATTTAGGGGAGGCCTTTACTGGTGATATTCCAGCTTTTGACAAGAAGGAAGAAGATGGCAAAAAAGAGGATGAAATATTTTTACAATGGGTTGAAACTTTCCCTGCTCATTATAAAGAGGAATTTATAGAACTTTTAGCTGAAATGAATGAACGTAAAACAGAGGAAGCAAAGCTTTACAAAGCCTTAGATAACTTAGAAGCAGTGATTCAACATAACGAGGCTGATATCAGTACTTGGATTCCGTTAGAATACGATTTACAGTTTACTTACGGTTCGGATAAGGTGGAATTCTCACCATACTTAAAAGAATTAAAGAAAGAAATAGACAAAATAACTGCAGAAAAAATAGCTAAAAATAGTGAAGCGATTACAAATAAGTAAAGGATCATTAATAATTAATGATCCTTTACTTATTTGTAAGATTAAATATTGATAAATGATTAAATTAAGTAAATTTTACTAGTGCATTGATAAGTTGAATTTATTAATTTTAGAAAAATTACAATGTAATATATGAAAAAGTGAAATTATAAAATAAATTAAAAATATGTTTTATGATAAAGATTTTTTCAAAACTAGCTTAAATGAGTAAAAACGCAAGAAAATAGTTAAAAAATGGTATAAAATGGGAGATGACACAAAAAATTAACTGGAATTTATATAAAAAAAAGAATATAATGACAAAGTGTGACATTTGATTACAATATTGTTATTGAATATATTTAGGCAAAGTACTAATATATTTATAGATTATGAACATTTTAGAGGAGAGTAAGTATGAAAAAATTAATTTATTTCATTATACCATTAGTAGTGGGCGGTATATTTTTATTCGGACTAAATAAATTCCTTGATTCTAAAATTGACTACATGCTTGAAGAAAAAGATTTAAAACCAATAATGAACAATTCTTTAAGTAATATAAAAGATAAAGGCGTTATTGCTAATAACTATTTTTTACAGAAAAAAGATATAATGATGCTAGGATCATCAGAGTTAGGGCATTCAACAAAGCAACACCCTACTTATTATTTCAATACTAATAGAAGTAAAAATGGAGTTATTACGATCGGGAGAGCATATACTCAGAACTTACAAGATACTACTATTTTAGGTAGTTTTGATCCAAGTATAAAGGATAAAAAGGTTGTTTTATTAGTTTCAATGCAGTGGTTTATGGATAAAGAAGGGGTTACTTCTCATCACTATCAGACGAGATTTTCGCCAACTCAATTTTATGCATTTTTAAACAACCCAGATATTTCTAAGGAAAATAAGATTAAATTTGCAAATAGAGCAAGTAAATTATTAATTGGATCAGAAGAATACAAGTCTGAGGCTGTATATGCTAAGTTATATAGTTCTGATACACTTGTATCAAAAGTTGAAAAAGTGCTATTAGCACCTTATTTCGAGTTTAGAGAAGATACAGTAAAACTTAAAGAAAAAGGTATGTTATATGAAAGATTAGTGAATTTACCTGATAAAAAAGCTTTAGCACCTGGGAAGCCTATTAATTGGGACAAAGAAATGGACCAAGCTATAGTAGATGCTAAAAAAAGAGTAGGTAAAAACAATCTATGTATAGATAAAATATACTATAAAAAGAATTTTGGAAAGAACTTAGATAAAGTAAGAGGTAAATATAAGGATGTGAACCTTGTAGATTCAAAAGAGTTTGATGATTACCAACTTACTCTAGACGTGTGCAACGATTTAGGGATAAAACCTGTAATTGTGCTTATACCTGGAATGGATAAGTTTTACAATGTAACGGGTATATCAAAAGATGAAAGATATGAATTCTATAATAAAGCAGGTAATCTTGCAAAACAACATGGTTTTGATGTTATTGATTTAAGATCAAAAGAAAATGAAAAGTATTATTTACGTGATGTAATGCATCTTGGAACGAAAGGTTGGGTAGATGTTTGTGAAAAGTTATTTAAAGAATTTAACCAGCAATAAGTACTTAATGATGAGTATTTGTTTTACGATAATAATAATTGCAGCAATATTAATATTAACATTTACTCCATTTAAAGAATTGCCATTCATATACAATGAGTTTTAATGAGGAGGATTAGACATGAAAATTATTGAAGGTATAAAAAAGTATTCAAATACAGATAGAATAGCATTAAAATGCAATGACGAAAATCTTTCATACAAAGATTTAGATAAGTACTCAGAAGCTATTGCTTTATACTTAAAAGACATTTATGGAGATGAGGATACTCCTATAGTTATATATGGAAATAAAGAAAATAAGATAATGGCATGTATGATAGGGGCTTTAAAATCAGGAAGAGCTTATGTACCGTTAGATATAAGCTTCCCAATAGATAGAGTATTTGAAGTAACAAAAGAAGTTAAACCAAAGGTAGTTTTCAATTTTAGTGAAGAAACTAACTTTGGAGATTTAAATATTGTAAATGAAGAAAAACTTAATGAGATAATAAAAACTTATGAAGGTAAGTCAATATCTAAAGAAAACTGGGTAAAAGAAGATGAAAATGCATACATTTTATTTACATCAGGAAGTACAGGAAAGCCAAAAGGGGTACAAATAAGTTCGAATAACTTAGACAGCTTTGTTGATTGGATAAGTCCATACTTAAAAATTGATGGAAGTGAGAAAGTTATAATGAACCAAGCTGCATACTCATTTGATCTTTCAGTAACATCTATATATCCAGGATTAGTTCATGGTGCTACATTATTTTCTTTATCAAAGAAAGTTTTAGCAGATTACAAAGAATTGTTTAATCAATTTGGTAAGTCAGATATGGCTGTTTGGGTTTCTACTCCATCATTTGCAGGTGTTTGTGTAACAGAAAATAGTTTTAATAGTGAAATGTTACCAAAATTAGAGTCTATGATATTCATAGGTGAAGCTCTTCCAAAACCTTTAACTAAAGAGTTATTAGAGAGATTCCCAAACACTAGAGTTATAAATGGATATGGACCAACAGAAGCAACAGTAGGTGTCAGTGTAAATGATATGTCAGAAGAACTTATAAATGATGAAAAAAGTTTACCAGTTGGGTATCCTATGGAAAACTGTAAAATAAAAATATTAGATGAAAATGGAAATGAAGTTAAAGAAGGCGAAAAAGGTGAAATTATAATAATTGGGCCTTCTGTTTCAAAAGGTTATTTTAATAACAAGGAAAAAACTGATGAAGTATTCTTCTATGATGAAATTGATGGAATTAAATATAGAGCTTACAGAACAGGGGATATGGGATATCTATTAGGTGGAAATATTTACTACTGTGGAAGAAGAGATTTCCAAATAAAATTAAATGGATTTAGAATAGAAATTGAAGATATAGAGAGTAACTTAAGAAAAGTTGAAAATGTTAAAAATGCAATAGTTTTACCAGTTTATAAAAATGAAAAAATTGCTTACTTAAAGGGAATTGTAGAATTAAAAGAAAGTAATTCATTAAGTGATATAAAAAATGGAGTGGTAATAAAAAAAGAATTAGGTAAATATATCCCTTCATATATGATACCTAGAACTATAAAAATTATAGATGAGTTCCCTACAAATATTAATGGGAAAATAGATAGAAAGAAACTTATGGAGGAAAATTAATGACTTTTTCACAATATGGAGATTATTTTTATCTTTATATATTACTATTAACAGCAATACCAGCAGTGATTTTAGGTTTAAGAGAAAAAAATATAAAGTATTATGGTATGATAGCAACTGCATTCATGATACTTTTAATAGTTGGTGTAAATGTTAGACTTTCATTTTTAATAGCATTTATGGCGTTAGAAATAATAGTAGTTAAAGGATATGAATATGTAAGAAAAAAAACGGATAGCAAATTGGTTTATAGACTATTTTTGCTAGCTTCTATGTCTCCTATTATAATAAATAAAATTTCGCCGCTTACATCATTTGGAGCAATAGGGTTTATAGGTATATCATACCTAAACTTTAGAACTATACAAATGGTAATTGAAATTTATGATGGAGCAATTAAAGAAGTTAAAATTTCAACAATGCTTTATTTTGTATTGTTTTTCCCAACATTAAGTTCTGGGCCGATCGATAGATCAAGAAGATTTGAAAAAGACTTAGAAAAGAAGATACCTAAAGAGGAATATATAGATGATTATTTAATACCAGGTATTAAAAAGATATTCATGGGTGTTGGATATAAATTTGTAATAGCATTTTTAGTAAACACATATTGGATGTCAAAAATACCTTCAGAAATAAACTTTGTAAATGCTATGAGTTATATGTATGCATATAGCTTATATTTATTCTTTGACTTTGGAGGATATAGTTTATTTGCTGTAGGAACAAGTTATATATTTGGTATAAAAGCACCAGATAACTTCGATAAGCCATTTTTAAGTAAGGATATGAAAGAATTCTGGACAAGATGGCATATAAGTCTTTCAAGATGGTTTGGGGATTACATTTTCTCTAGATTTGTAATTGCATCTATGAGAAAGAAAAGATTTAAGAAAAGAGCTACAGCATCGCATGTTGCACAAATGATTACAATGATAACTATGGGATTTTGGCATGGCTTAACATGGTTTTACATTGTGTACGGGATATACCAAGGGGTAGTGCTTGTACTTACAGATATGTATCAAAAGAAATCAAAGTTTTACAAACAACATAAAAAAGATAAGTGGTTTGAGATTGTACAAATTGTTATAACATTCCATATAGCATGTTTTGGATTGTTAATTTTCTCAGGTTACTTTGCTTAATTTAAGGAGGATATAAAATGCAAGAGACAGTTATAGGAATTTTTGAAGATGTTTTAGGATGTGACGAAATAAGAGAGGATTTAAATTTAAATTTATTTGAAGCAGAACTTTTAGATTCATTAGCTATAATAGAAGTTTTACTTGAAATTGAAGAAAGATTAGGAATAACACTTCAACCAACAGATTTAGAAAGAAGTGACATGGCAACAGTAAATAACTTAGTTAAGTTCTTAGAAGGTAGAAAATAATAAAATTTGATAATAAATAAAATTAAGGAGGAAATTTATTTCCTCCTTGGTTTATTTATAAAACATCGATATAATCCATATATTCAACTATATCATTATAAATTTCAAATACAGGACTTATATTTTTCATAGTATTATCAAAGTACAATTTTATAACATCGTCAGTTTTATAAAGAACTAAATCTTTATTATCTTGATTTGCAAAAGATATAGTTTTTTCACTGTTATACTCATCAACATCAATAGTTTTTACAACACAATTATGTTTGCTTATTTTTGTAGCAATGTTGAAAAGTAAATCATCAGTGCAGTTTTCTAGTCTTAAAACTAGACAATGATATGTAGTTTTAAAATTCATGGGAACCTCCTTGAATAAAGTCAAAATTTGGCATATTATAATGCCATATAAAAATTTTAACACATTTATATAAAAAAACAAATTTGCAAAATATAAAAATAAATATATAATATATAAAATAGACTAGTTAAGGAAATAATTAAATTAAACTTAAGATTCAGAGGAGACGAAGTTTTATGTCAAAAGTAGCAAAAGCAGCTGTCGGTTTAATGGCTGCAACATTAATAGCCAAGATACTAGGATTTGGTCGTGAACTAGCACTAGCATCAGCGTATGGAGCATCAGGTACTAGTGATGCATTCTTAGTAGCTATGAATATACCTGCAGTTATATTCTCGGCAATAGGAACATCTTTAGGGACTGCATTTATACCTCTATATTGTGACTTAGAGGCTAAACAAGGAAAAAAAGCTTCACTTAGATTTTCGAATAACGTACTTAATATAGTTGTTTTGTTATGTTTAATAACTTCTTTAGTAGGAGTTGTTTTTACAGAACCAATTGTTAAGTTGTTTGCGGTTGGATTTAAAGGAGAAACATTAACTCAAGCTATATATTTTACAAGAGTACTAATTCTTGGAATGGCATTTTTAGGAATGAGTTACATAATGATGGCATTTTTACAAGTTAAAGAAAACTTTGTAATACCAGGGCTTATGTCTGTACCATATAATATGCTTATTATAATTTCTATATTTTTAAGTGTAACAATTAATCCAAACTTATTACCTTGGGGTACTTTAATTGGATTATCTTTACAATTTATATTCCAATATCCATTTGCTCGTAAAAAAGGATTTAAGTACAGACCATATATAAATTTAAAAGATGAATACTTAAAGAGAATGTTATGGCTAATAGGACCTGTTTTAATAGGTGTAGCGGTAACTCAAGTTAATAGTATAGTAGATAGAACAATAGCTTCTACATTGGTAGAAGGAAGTATTTCTGCGCTTAATTATGCAACAAAATTAAATCAGTTTGTAATGGGTATGTTTATAGTCTCTATATCTTCGGTTATATACCCAATGCTTTCTAAATTATCTACAGAGAATAATAAGAAGAAATTTAAAGAATCAATAGTAACAGCTATAAACGTAGTTACATTAATAATAATACCTATTTCTGTAGGCGCTATAATACTTGCTGAGCCTATAGTTAAATTATTATTCCAAAGAGGCGAGTTTGATGCTAGAGCTACACAAATGACAGCTATAGCACTTATATTCTATTCAATTGGTATGTTAGGATTTGGACTAAGAGATATTTTAGGAAAAATATTCTATTCATTACAAGATACTAAAACACCAATGATAAATGGTATTATTGCAATGGTATTAAATATTGTATTAAACTTAGCTTTTGTAAAATACACTAATATGGGATTAGGTGGACTTGCATTTGCTACAAGTATTTCTTCTTTAGTAACTATAGCCTTATTATCTGTAAGTTTAAGAAGAAAAATAGGTGCGTTCGGTGGTAAGAAAATTATCTCAGTTCTTATAAAGTCCATAATAGCTGCACTTTTAATGGCGCTTGTAACTAAATTTACGTATAATGCTATAGATGCATTTTTAAGTGCTGGATTTATACAAGATGCAATTAAATTAGCTATATCTGTAGGATTAGGTGCTATAGTATATGCAGTTTCAATAATTGTATTAAGAGTAGATGAAGTTAAATTAATATTTAAAATGATAAATAAAAAAGTAAAACGTAAATAAATAAAATATAGAGAAAAAAAGCTACAGATTAATCTGTAGCTTTTTTGTTTTAAAATTATTAATATATATAATGGTTAGAAAATAAAGTTTATTTAACAATAAAAAGGGAATATATGTTAACTTGTAGAAATATAATATAAAGTAAGAAAAAATAAAATAAATAGGTGATGTAATGAGCAATAAATTAAATGAAGGTAATTATGAACTTGTTTTAAAACATACAATAAAAAACTTTCAACAATCCAATATTGATCAAATATTACAAATGTCAAATTCTACATACAATCATGATGAGAAATATTTCAAAATTAAATTCCTAAACACATTTTTAAAAGTACAATATCCATCTGGAAAAATCTTAACAGAATCTAATGAAATTATAACTGACACAGCTACAAATATATTAATATTAAGGTTTTTAACTAATGCAAAGGGAATAAAAGAAACTAAAAAATACTTAACTTACAAAGAAATTGAAGGTGGATATGTTTATTATCCAAATTTTAAATCAAGAACTATTAAGAAATTAATTGATAGTTATGGTAAGGAAATAGAAAGATTTAAATTACATATGGAAAACATAGGGGCTGAAAAATTAGAAATAGGGGATATTTCATATAAGGTAAGATTTATAAATGATACTTATGTTGTATTTGTGTTATGGGAAGGCGATGAGGAGTTAGAGCCATCTGGAAATATATTATTTGACTCTAATATAAGCTATTATTTTAATGCTGAGGATTTAGCGGTTGTTCCAGAGATAATATTACTAAATTTAAAATAAATATTGAATTAGAATGTCATAAATTGTTAATTATCATAATATATACTATTAATAGATTAGAGGGGGTACCTAATTATGAATATATCTGGAAGTATAAGAAGTGTGAAGAAAAAACAAAGTAAATTATACACATTGCTTGCAATAGCTGATGTATTAGTACTAGCTGCTTCATTTGGAATTATAATGATAAATTATTAGAAGTAAAGGGCTGTTTCATTTGAGACAGCTTTTTTACGCTTAAATAAATTATGATTGCTAAAAATCTTCAAATAACCCATTAAACTTATATATATCAAAATTATATGTTTTGAGCGTAAAAAAGCCTTTGAGCAACGGACGAAGTCGTTGGGGAAATGAGTGGAGCGAATTTTTTTCATTTATATTATAATGGTATATATAATAAAAACTTGGGAGGATACGATGGAATATATAGAGCAAATAAAAAACTATAAACCTATAAATGAACAGGAAAAAAATGATAGAGAATTAATATTAGAGTGTATAGAAAAGTACGACGATATATTAACTAGAGATAATAAGATTTGTCATATAACAAGTTCAGGGTTTATTATTAATAAAAATAGAGATAAAGTACTTATGATACATCACAATATATACAACTCATGGGGATGGACAGGTGGTCATGCAGATGGAGATAGTGATTTATTAAATGTAGCTATAAAAGAGGCTAAAGAAGAAACTGGAATTAAAAGTGTTAAACCGATAACTGATGAAATTTGTTCGATAGAAATTTTAACAGTTAATTCTCATATAAAGAGAGGAAATTTTGTATCAGCACATTTGCATTTATCCGTAGCTTATATTTTAGAAGCTGATGAAAATGAAGAGCTTTTTATTAAGGAAGATGAAAATAGTGGAGTAAGATGGATACCAATAGATGAAATTGAGGACAATGTAAATGAGGAGCATATGATAAGTATTTACAATAAACTTATACAAAAAGCTAAAAATATTTAAAAAATTAAGCTATGATAGAACTTAGCTATTTGAAAATAAGTTCTATCATAGCTTTTTTATTTTAAGACTTAAGATGTTAGTCTATAGTTATTTTTACATGATTCTAACATTTTTTCTAATTTAATTTTTGGATCTTTATTATTATGACGAGGATTTGAAGCTTGCTTTAAATAATTTTTATATTCTTTAGATTCTTTTTTGAAAAATTTGTATATAGAAAGATTAAATAGATTTTCATTTTCTTTGAAATTAATATAGTTTAGATAAGAGTTTTTGATATCATGATTAGAGCTTAATAAATTATATATTTTAGATTTTATTATATCTAAATTGTTTATTAGATTTTCTGTATTTATATCGAGTTCATTGTTAACAAATGAACAGTTTTTAGAGCTATTAGTGAGAATAGATAATACATCATACTGAGCTAATTTTATTTCTTTTACAAAATAATTATATAAGAAGAATAAATCTCCGAGTTCTTTTTCAAGTTTAAATTCTCCTTGCGAAATTAATTTAATTGACTTTAATTCTTTATCTGATGATACAGTAAGCTGCGTTCCATTATTAAAAACTATGGTATTAGGAAATGAAATATCTTCAAAATCAATGGGACCAACTAAAATTTTATCTTTAACTTTAAAAAAACTTTCTCCTTGATATATTATAAAATCATTACCATAATTGTAATAAATAGTCTTGGTTGGAACTATATCACCAAATTTAAACTCATTTAACTTATCATAAGATTTTATTAAATTACCACTATTGCCTAGTATTGGATAATAGAAACATTCAAATAACATATAAATCCTCCTATTTTTATATTATAATTTGTTAAAAAATTATTTATCTTATACTTTAAATATAGCTAAAGCTCCTATATATAGCAACTATAATATTAAAAGAAAATAAGATTAAAAACATCAATCATTGACATTTATATTTATTATAGATATTTAAAGGAACTAAACCTATAATATTAGTATATGAATAAAATAATATTTGGGGGTATTTTAAGTGAAATTTATAGATTTACATTGCGATACGATAGATTTATTAATGTTAGGAAAAGGTGGAAGTAATTTAAGTCAAAATGAACACTGCATAGATATAAAAAAACTAAAAGAAGGTAACTGTTTGGCTCAGACATTTGCATTATATGTTGATATTGATGAACATAAAAATGCATATAAGCACTGCATGAATATGGCAAATAAATTCCATGAAGAGATAAAATTAAATAATGAATTTATAGGCTTAGCTACTAACTATACAGAAATAATAAAAAATGAAAAAGAAGGTAAAATTAGCGCACTTTTAGCAATAGAGGAAGGTGCTGTTCTAGAGGGCGATATAAAAAATTTGAAAAAATTCTATGATCTTGGAGTTAGAATGATTACATTAACATGGAACCATGAGAATGAAATTGGGTACCCACATATAAAGCCAGAAAATGCAACTAAGGGACTAAAACCATTTGGAATTGAAGTTGTTGAAAATATGAATGATTTAGGGATGATTGTAGATGTATCACATTTATCTGATGCAGGTTTTTATGATGTAGCAAAGATATCTAAAAAACCATTTATTGCAACTCACTCAAATTCAAGAGAAATGACTAAACATAGTAGAAACTTAACTGATGAAATGATTAAGATATTAGCAAATGCAGGAGGTGTAACTGGAATAAACTTCTGTAGTGCATTTATAGGTGAAACTCCTATGACTATGATACGTGATATGGTAAGACATATAAAACATATGAGAAATGTAGGGGGAATAGATGTAATAGCACTTGGTTCAGATTTTGATGGAATAGAGTCTCCTGTTGAAATTAAAAATTCAAGTGAAATGAATAAGCTTGCAATACAGTTAGAAAAAGAAGGTTTTAAAGTTGATGAGATAGAAAAGATTTTTTATAAAAATGCACTTAGAGTAATTAAAGATGTAATGTAAAAAACAGGCTCATTCTATTTAATAGAATGAGCCTGTTTTTGAGTGTCTATTTTATTAACTCTAAATATCCACTTGGGTGGAAATAGTAAATATGACTAGTATCTTGGTCAACGAAATATCCCATATCAGATTCCACATCTGGTAAGAATACGTATCCTCTTAAACCTTTATCTTGTAAAGCTTTAAAATTATCTGAAGTTCCTTGGAATATGTAATTTACTTTGTCATTATTATTTATTAAAAGCTGTTGTGCATCAGCTTGAGTTAATGTATGTTGTTTTTGAACAGTTGCTTGATTATTATTTTCTTGAGCAAAAGTTATTTCATGAGTAGGATTTACTAAAAATAGTCCTCCAACTAATATTGATAAAACTAAGATTGATTTTTTCATATGTAAAACCCCTTTTCTTTATATAATATTTATTTAAGTATAATTGCTTATGTCTTTCTATATTTAAATATTACCATAGAAAAAATATAGATAACAGTTACACCGTTGTTACTTACGGTTACGAAATTGTAATTAAAAATGTGTTTAAAATATAAGTTAATAAATGTGAATATATACTCTTTTTAATTCCTATTATATAATTAGTATGTATGAAATTTTATTGAGAGAGGTTTTTATGGCAGGAGAAGGAATCGTACTTAATTTACTAGAGAAAACTAGTTTTCTAATAGTGATTTTAATTTTAATGAGTAAAATTAAAATCTTAAAGAATATATTAAAAAGTGAGCAAAATAATAAAAGAAATTTAATTATAATTTCAGGTGTATTTAGCTTTCTTGCTATTGTAGGAACGTACCTTGGAATAGATGTGGATGGCTCTATGGCAAATGTACGAAATATTGCGATAGTTTCAGGAGGAATGTTGTTTGGACCTATAGTAGGGGTTACAGCAGGCATTATTGCAGGAGTTCATAGATTTTTAATTGATATAAATGGGATAACAGCAATACCTTGCTTTTTAACGAGTGTGTTGGCAGGTGTTTTATCAGGATATTTATGCAATAGAGTAGATAGTGATAAAAAATGGGTGGTTGGAATAATATGCGGAATGTTTGTTGAAAGCATGAGTATGGAAATTATTTTAATATTATCAAGACCTTATGATATAGCAGTGTCTATTGTAAGGCACATATATATACCTATGATGATAGGGCAAGTTGGAATAGGTTTTTTAATATCTATTTTACAGAGTTTAAGAAGAGAAAAAGAAGAAATTGCAGCTCAACAAGCAAAGTTATCACTTGATATAGCAAACAAAACACTTCCATACTTTAGGAATATGAATAAAAACTCATTAAATAAAGTTTGTGAAATAATAAAAAATGATATAGATGCTGATGCTGTATCGATTACAGATAGGAAGGTTGTATTATCTTATGTTGGAATAGGAGAAGATTATTTTAAAAATAACAATAAGACTTTAAGCAATATAACTAAAGAATGTATTATTAAAGGTGAAATTATATATATAAAAGAAGAACAAGAAGAATATTTAGTTGATAAAAAAACTCCTTTAAAAACAGCTATGATAATTCCCTTGAAAGAAAATGATGAAACTGTAGGAACATTAAAAATATACTACTCAAAGCAACGTGAAATAACAGAATCTAGACAAGCATTAGCTATTGGATTATCTCAAATGATATCTACATTGATGGAAATATCTAAGGTTGAGCAAATGAAAGAGGCCGCAAATAAAGCTGAAATAAAGGCATTACAAACTCAAATAAACCCACATTTTTTATTTAATGCATTAAATACAATAACTTCATTTATACGAATAAATCCAGATATAGCTAGAAATTTAATTATAAATTTAGCTACTTTTCTAAGATATAATTTAGAGTTTAGTGACACAACTATAGATATAAAAAAAGAGTTAGAGCAAGTGAAAGCATATGTTGAAATTGAAAAAGCAAGATTTGGAGATAAGTTAAATGTAATTTATGATATAGATGAAGATGTTAATATAAAAATACCGAGTTTAATAATTCAACCATTAGTTGAAAATGCAATTATACATGGAATAAGAGCTAATGGAGGTCATGGAACTGTTAAAATTAGTGTTAAAAATAAAACTAATAAAATATATATAAGTGTAGAAAACGATGGAGTAACTATAGATAAAGATATAATAAAAAAAGTTAAAAATGGAAATATGCCAGAAAATAAAATTGGACTTTATAATGTACATTTAAGAATGAAACTTATGTATGGTAAAGGCTTAAGTATAAAAAGACTAAATCCAGGTACAAAAATAGAATTTTCAATATAGGAGGATTTACTAATGAAGTGTATTATCGTAGAAGATGAATTTCCAGCAAGAGAAGAACTAAAATATTTTATTAAAAATCATAGTAATATTGAAATTGTAAGTGAATTTGATAATGGAATAGATGTTTTAAAGTTTATACAAGAAAATAGCATAGATGTTATATTTTTAGATATAAACATACCTATGTTAGATGGTATATTGCTAGCTAAAACTATAAATAAATTTAAGTACAAGCCTAAAATTGTATTTATAACAGCTTATAAAGAGCATGCAGTGGAGGCATTTGAATTAGAAGCATTTGATTATGTGTTAAAGCCTTATTCGGATCAGAGAATAATAAATACATTAAATAAACTAAAAGACTGTGAAGAAAATGAAAAGGTTTTAAAAAGAGAACAAAATTTAGAAGAAAAAAGCGATGTGCAAGATACAATAACGATGTGGAAAAATGATAAAATTATAGTTTTAAAATTTGATGATATATATTACTGCGAAGCAAACGAAAGAGAAACAATAGTTTATACAAAAGAAAATGAATATATAGTTAAAAGCTCTATTTCTGAGTTTTTCAAAAGTTTACCAAGTAATCAGTTTTTTAAAACACATAGATCTTATATTGTTAATATAAATAAAATAAAAGAAATTATACCGTGGTTTAATAGTACATACATACTGAAGTTAAATGATATAAAAAAAGAAATTCCAGTTAGTAGAAGCAATATAAAAGAATTTAGAAATACTATGCATATATAAGAGGTACTAAAGAAATTTAGTACCTTTTTTATGTATAAAATTATATCTAAAATTTATGGAAAATATTCCGAAAAAAGAAATGTACAATTAGAAAAAATTCCAGTAAAATAAATTTAAAGAAAACGTTAACAAAATTCGACAGGAGGATATAACCATGGAAAAAGTAACACAATTTATAGAAGAAAAAATGGTACCAAAAGTAGCTAAATTTTCAAATTTACGTTATATAAAAGCATTACGTTCAGGGTTC
The DNA here is from genome assembly GCF_032465715.1 of Paraclostridium sp. MRS3W1. Classification (NCBI taxonomy): domain Bacteria; kingdom Bacillati; phylum Bacillota; class Clostridia; order Peptostreptococcales; family Peptostreptococcaceae; genus Paraclostridium; species Paraclostridium sp. MRS3W1. Next base: position 42,033 of record NZ_JAWDJM010000024.1, read on the forward strand.
TTTGCTATAATGCCTCTTACAATAATAGGATCTATATTTTTATTAATAGCAGATTTTCCTGTAAGTGGATATGCAGAATTTATGGCTAATATATTTGGAGCAAACTGGGGAGCTTATTTAGAGCCAGGTTATAGAGCTACATTTGATTTGATGGGAGTAATGCTAGCAGGAACATTATCATATAAACTGGCTGAAGATTATAAGTTAGATAGTTTATCTGTAATGATAATATCTTTAGTAGCTTATATGATAGTAACTCCTAAATCTATGACAACAGATGCCGGAGAATTTGTGAATAAAGTTATTCCTATGGTTTGGTTAGGTGCTAGAGGCGTTATAACTGCAATTATAATGAGTATATTATCTACAGAAATTTATAGATTTGCAATTGATAAGAAAATAGTGATTAAGCTTCCAAGTAATGTACCAGAAATGGTAAGTAAGTCATTTACAGCTTTAGTACCAGGGACTATAGTAGTTTTAATTTCATTAATATTAAATGGAATATTCTTATTTATGGGAACTACAATGCATGACTTTATATACACTGTATTACAAGTTCCATTACAAGGGTTAACTTCATCAGTAGAAGCTATAACTGTAGTGGCAGGATTAAATGGATTATTATGGTGGTTTGGAATACATCCTACTGTAGTTAACTCAATAGTTAATCCTTTATTAAATGCTAATGCTATAGAGAATTTAGAACTATTTAAAGCTGGACATCTTACATTTGAAAATGCAAATGTAGGAACAATACAAATGATAGATCAATTTGCTACAATAGGCGGAGCAGGTATGACTATAGGACTAGTAGTTGCTATGCTTATAGTTGCAAGATCTCAAAGATTAAAAATGATGTCAAAATTAGGGGCAGTTCCATCTTTATTTAATATAAATGAGCCACTTATATTTGGTACTCCGATTATATTAAATCCATTAATGTTAGTACCGGTTACTTTAGCACCTATAGTATCAGTATTGATAGCTTACTTAGCTATGAAATTACAATTCATGCTACCGTTTAATGGAGTTATAGCACCTTGGACGACACCACCTATAATAAGTGGGTTATTAGTTAGTGGATGGCAAGGAGCATTGATTCAATTGATAGCTATAGTTGCATCTACTTTAATATACTTACCATTTGTAAAAGCACTAGATAATCAATATAGGAAAGAAGAAATAGAAGTTGAAGAAAATAATTCAGAATCAGTTTCTGAAGATGATGAGTGGGCTTTATAACATGAATTTAAATAAAAAGATTTCACTAAATGCTAGAAATTTAAGCAAATTAGAAAAAGACTTATTACATGATTTATTAGAAAATAAAAGTAAATTTACTTATAAAAAATTTACTATAGCGAACATTGCAAATGAGTTTTCAGTTAGTAATACAAGTGTACATAGACTATCAGAAAAATTAGGATATGATAGTTTTATCCAATTTAAAGATGATTATTTTAAAAGAAATGAAAAAAGTTCAAATGAAAATACTGTTTTGAATAATGATTTTGTAAACCTTATGATAGATACATATAGTTTAGTATCAGAATCTATAAGTGATGAGATAATTGACAAAATGAATAGCTGCAAAAAAATTAATATTTACGGTATGGGAATGAGCAATTATCTAGGAAAGATTTTTCAAATAAAGTTACAGCTTTTAGGTATTCCAGCTGAACAGCACGATGACTCAAGATTTATGAGACTATCAAGCCGCATATTAAAAAAAGAAGACGATTTAGTTATAATACTTTCAAGAAGTGGAGAAACACCTGAGTTACTTGAAGTTTTGGTAGAAGCTAATTTGAAAGGAATAGATGTTGTATTGATAACGGAAACAAGAGGTTCTACTTTTGAAAGAATGTGTAAATATAAAATTTACACAGGGTGTACTCAAGATTCTGACACGGACATTGATACAAGACTTAACTTTCATATAGCTATGGATATGCTTATAAAAAGGTTTATAGAAAAATACAAGAAGAAGGTATAGCCATGTATGATTTTGAAGATATATTATGTAGAAAAGAAAATGGATCTAAAAAGTGGAATGAGGATTATATAAATAGAAGGTTTCCTGGATTTAAAACTCCATTTTATCCACTATTTATAGCTGATATGGACTATAAATTGCCAATTGAAATAACTAATAATTTTATGGAATTTATACAAAAATGTGATTTTGGATATTTTGATGTTTTAGAAAAATTTAATGAATCTATAGTTAATTGGTATAAAAAAATAAATGATATAGAGATTGATAGAAATATAATATTACCTGGAATAGGGACTTTGGCATCTATGAATTTAGTAGTTAAAACTTTACTAAATAAAAATGATAGTGTTTTGATTTTTACTCCAGTGTATGGACCGTTTAGAGATATAGTGGAAAACAATGAACTAAATCTTATTAAACAACCATTAAAAAATATAAAAAACAGATACTATATTGACTTTGATGAACTTGAATCCAATATAATTAAGAATGACATAAAGTGTGTATTAATGTGTAATCCACATAATCCATCTGGAAGGGTATGGGATTATGATGAACTAAATAAGTTAGTATATATATGCAAAAAATATAATGTTTTTTTATTATCAGATGAAGTTCATAGCGACTTGATATTAAATGATAAAAAATTTATTTCTTTAATAAATTTTGAAAAAGATTATGAAAATATAATAATCAGTTCATCTCCAAACAAGACTTTTAATTTAGCTGGAGTATGTGGTTCATATTTACTAATAAAAAATAAAATACTTAATGATAAAATAAAAAATACATTTATTAAAAATAAATTAGAAATAAACAGAGTGGGATATGAATTTTTAGTAGCTTGTTATGAAAATGGACATAATTGGGTAGATTCATTGAGAGAAAACATAAAAGAAAACTTAAAAATTGTAGAGAGTTTATTAGACAACGAAGGAATAGAAGTAATGACTCCAGAGTCTGGATATTTAGTTTGGGTTAAATTGAATAAAGTTAATGATAGTTTGGAGTTTGTTGAAAAGCTTGCTAAAGAAAGTGGCGTGTTACTAGAAAGTGGAACAAGGTTTGTTGATAGCGAAAATGGATATATACGTATAAACATAGCCACTAGTAAAACTATAATTGAAAAATCAATGAGAGAACTTAATAAATTTTATGATGAGTTTATAAAAAAAGAAGCTGTAACTTAGTTATAGCTTCTTTTTTTATGTGAAATTGCTAAATGAATTTTAAAAAAATTTAAAATTATAAATAAATTTTAAAAATAATATTGACAGTGATAACTATTATCAGTAAAATATAAAACAAGTAATGAAAACTATTATCAATAATTAACTGGTTTCAGAAAGAGAGAGTAAACTAATGAAAAAAAGATACTTATTAATTGTATTAATATTATTGTCAATAACATCTTTGTTTATAGGAGTTAACGATATAACTTTAATGGATATTGTAAGTTACAATAAAGAAAAAGTAGATATATTTTTTATAAGCAGAGTTCCTAGACTTGTGAGTATACTGTTGGCAGGATTAGGGATGAGTATATGCGGATTAATAATGCAACAGGTAAGTCGAAATAAATTTGTTTCACCTACAACGGGTGCAACAATTGATTCAGCTCAATTGGGATTGGTATTTGCAATGTTGATTATACCAAGCACAGGCTTAGCTGGAAAAATGATAGCATCATTTGCTTTTGCACTTGCAGGAACTTTTATTTTTATGAAGATTTTAAAAAGTTTAAAGTTTAAAAATGCCGTATTTGTTCCATTGATAGGTATAATGTTTGGAAATATTATAGGTTCTGCAACAACTTTTATAGCGTATAAATACAATCTTATGCAAGATATAACTGCTTGGATGCAAGGCAACTTTTCTATGATAATAAAAGGAAATTATGAAATGCTATACATAACAATACCATGCATAATAATGGCTTACATATATGCAAATAAATTTACAATAGCAGGAATGGGTGAAGACTTTGCTACTAATTTAGGTCTTAATTACAATAAAGTTGTTAACTTAGGTCTTATGATAGTTGCAATTGTAACAGTTTGTGTAGTTATAACAGCGGGAAGTATACCTTTTATAGGATTGATAGTACCAAATATAGTATCTATGTACAAAGGTGATAACTTAAAGGATAGCATATGGCATACTGGATTATTTGGAGCAATATTTGTTTTAGTATGTGATATATTTTCAAGGACTGTCATATATCCATATGAAATTCCGATAGGGCTTACGGTTGGAGCTATTGGAAGTATAATATTCCTTTTTATGATTTTAAGGAGGGGAAATCATGCAACAGCTTAGCGCTTTAGAAAAAGAGATAAATATAAAAATAAACTTAAAAAGTAAACTATACATAGTAGGGGCTCTAATTGTAATTTTTTCAGCATTATTTTTAACTGTAGGAGTTAATTTTGATCACATAGATTATGCTATGAGCCAAAGGATACCTAAACTTATAGCAATTGTTATAACTGGGGGATGTATAGCTTTTTCATCAATCATATTTCAAACTATAACAAATAATAATATACTAACGCCAAGTGTACTAGGATTAGACTCATTATATGTTTTAATTCAAACGGTAATAGTATTTTTATTAGGAGTGGAAAGCTCATTTATAACTAACAAAAGTTCTAACTTTTTACTATCATCATCATTAATGATTTTAGCATCTTTTGTTCTTTACAAAAAACTGTTTGAAAGATCTAACAATAATGTGTTTTTCTTACTACTTGTTGGTATGATATTTGGAACATTATTTAAAAGTATGTCTACATTTATGCAAGTAGTGATAGATCCAAATGAATATGCTGCACTTCAAAATAGTTTATATGCTAGTTTTAGTAATGTAAATACAGAAATCTTGATGATGTCAGTAATAATGATTATAGCTATTATACCATTTATATATGATGAACTTAAAATGTTAGATGTAATATCTTTGGGAAAAGATCATGCAATAAATTTAGGTGTAAATTATGATAAAGCTGTAAAAAAATTAATAATAGTTGTGGCTATGTTAGTTTCAATATCAACTGCTTTAGTTGGACCTATAACATTTTTAGGACTTTTGGTTGTAAATGTAGCAAAGCAGTTATTTAAAACATACAAGCACACATACTTGATAAGTGCATCAATTCTAATAAGTATATCAACTTTAGTAGTAGGTCAGTTTTTAGTGGAAAGAGTATTCACATTTACAACTACTATAAGTGTAATTATAAACTTTATAGGTGGATTATACTTTATATACTTGTTATTAAAGGAGAGTAAAAATCAATGATACAAGTAGAGAACTTAATAAAAAAATATTCAAATAAAAATGTTGTTGATAAAGTATCTATAAATATAGAAAAAGGCAAGATAACTTCATTTATAGGGCCAAATGGAGCTGGAAAGAGTACAGTTTTATCGATGATAACTAGGCTAATGAAAAAGGATAACGGAGAAGTTCTAATAGATGGCAAGAGATTAGAAGAGTGGGATAACAAAGAGTTGTCTAAAAAAATAGCTATATTAAAACAATCAAATAATATAAATTTAAAACTTACAATTAGAGAGCTAGTTAGCTTTGGAAGATATCCTCATAGCGAAGGCAGATTAACAAAAGAAGATGAAAAATATATAGATGAAGCTATAGATTTTATGAAATTAAAAGATATTCAAAATAAATATTTAGATGAATTAAGTGGAGGTCAAAGACAAAGGGCTTACATAGCGATGGTAATAGCACAAAACACTGAATATGTATTTCTAGATGAACCACTTAATAACTTAGATATGAAACATTCTGTTGAAATGATGAAAGTTCTTAGAAACTTATGTGATGAATTAGGAAAAACTGTTGTATTAGTTATGCATGACATAAATTACACATCTTGTTATTCTGACTATATAGTAGCATTGAAAGATGGTAAAATTGCTAATCACGGGAAAACACAAGATATAATCAATAAAGAAGTTTTAGAAGGTATATATGATATGGAATTTGATATTAGAGAAATAAACGGAGATAAGATTTGTGTTTATTTCTAAAAAAATTTAAATATTAATTGATAAAGATAATCATTATAAAAAAGGAGAAAAGAAAAATGAACAAAAAAGTGGCGTTAATATCAGGAATTGTTATAGTTGGTTTAATAGGAGGAACATTATTGTTTGGATCTAAGAAAAATGATAAAACTAGCGAACAAAACAGTCATGTTATAAAAATTGAACATGCACTTGGAACAACAGAGGTAAAAGAAAATCCTAAAAAGGTAGTAGTATTTGACTATGCAGCATTAGATGCTATAAAAACTTTAGGGGTAGAAGGTGTAGTAGGAACGGCTCAAAGTTCATCTATGCCACCTTATTTAAGTCAATATGAATCTAGTGAATATGCAAATGTAGGAGGACTTAAAGAACCAGATTTAGAAAAAATAAATGAACTTAAGCCAGACTTAATAATAATAAATGGAAGACAACATAGTTTCTATGATAAGCTAAGTGAAATAGCTCCAACGATATCTTTAGCTAAAGAAGATGGAAAATATATGGAATCTTTTACACATAACATGAAAGTATTAGGAGACATATTCAATAAAGAAGACCAAGTAGATTCAGAATTAAAGAAAATAAATGAAAAAATAGAAGATATAAATGAAGAAGTTACTAAAAATGGGTACAAAGCAACAACATTAATGGTAAGTGATGGGAATTTAAGTGCTTTTGGATCTGATTCAAGATTTGGAATGATATATAATAATCTTGGATTTAAAAATACGGATAGCAATTTAAAATCTGCAGACCACGGTCAAGATATATCATTTGAGTATGTATCAAGTCAAGATGCTGATTACATGTTTGTTATAGATAAATCAGTTATAGCAAGTGATAAAAATCAAAAGCCAGCTAAAGAGATATTAAATAATGATTTAGTAAATAAAACTAATGCTGCTAAAAATGGCAACATAGTATACTTAGATACTCATTCTTGGTACTTAAGTGATGGTGGATTTATATCTACAAATACTATGTTAGATGAAGTAGATAAAGCGATAGATAATAAATAATATAAAAAAGTTGTATGTAAACTATGCAGTTTTCATACAACTTTTAAATTTCTATTAATATTACTTTTTTTAATTACATATACTCAAATTGGGTATATAATAGTATAGACAAGGAGGGATGGTATGTTAAAAGAATTTATAAAATATTACAAGCCATATAAAAAATTATTCATACTTGATTTAATAGCTGCATTTGCCGTAGCTTTATGTGACCTAGTTTATCCGATGATAACTAGAAATATAATGAATGAAGTTGTACCAAATAAGGATTCAAGGATGTTAATTGTATTTGCAGTTACATTACTATTAATATTTATAGTAAAAGCAGGATTAAATTATTTTATGCAGTACTGGGGACACGTTGTAGGTGTTAGAATGCAAGCTGATATGAGAAGTTATGTATTTACTCATTTACAAAAACTTCCTAATTCATATTTTAATGATAATAAATCTGGGGTTATAATGTCTAGAATCATAAATGACCTTATGGAAGTTTCAGAATTAGCTCATCATGGACCGGAAGATTTATTTGTGTCATTAGTTATGTTAATAGGTTCATTCTTAATATTATTAGGAATAAATGTACCTCTTACATTAATTATTTTTGCGATATTGCCATTTATAATTTTGTATGCTGTAACTCAAAGAAAAAGAATGTCAAAAGCATTTATGGACACTAGAGTTAAAACAGGAGATGTAAATGCTACATTAGAAAATAGCATAGCAGGTATGAGAGTTACTAAATCATTCTGTACAGAAAAAGAGGAGTTAGAAAAGTTTAATGAGTCTAATAATATATTTAGACATGCTAGAGAAGGCGCATACAAAGTTATGGCAGAGTACTTCTCAGGGATGTTCTTATTTATAGATATATTAAACCTAGTTGTTTTAATAGTAGCTGGATACTTTACTTATATGAACTATATAAACTTAGG